>CAZKJA010000033.1:0-17111 GCA_964552925.1 uncultured Treponemataceae bacterium | reverse complement strand
GGGCGATGGCCGCCGCGGCCGAGGCGGGGCTCGCATTCGCCGACAGGGCCGCGCTTCGATGGGCTTCGGGAGACCGCGAGGGGACATTTGACGACCTGGCCGCCGCAATAGCCGTATTGCCACGAGACACGGTCGCGTACAAGGCAGCCTTGGAGTTGCGAAAATCCATCGCGGATCGATCACGATGATTCGTGCCGACCGCCACCGCGTCCTGGGAGCGATACTCCTTACGTACGCCGCATGCGCCTCAGGATGCGCAAGTTTTTATTACGCTCCGTCATCCGGGACGGAGGCTGTCCTTTCGACGGCTCGGGACGCGCGGCCGCCTGCGAAGTCAATGACCGTTGCCGAGGCCGCCGAACTTGCCGTCGGCAATTCCGCCGATCTGCGGGCGGAACGCGAGTCTATTGAACTACGATATGACGCGTGGAAGTTGGGATTCAGATCCTACCTGCCCAGCATTGAATTGGCCGCCGGGTCGGACGAACGGCTTTCCATATTCGGCTCGGATTCATTTACGAAGACTCTGTCTCTTGCAATCAGCCAGCCAGTTTGGGACGGCGGCAGACGGGCGACGGTGCGAGCCCTCGAGTCGGCCGAGATCGTCTTGTCCCGCGCGGAATTCGACCGCAAAGTCCGTGATGTCGGGGAAGCCGCCGTAGCCGCCTACCGCTCCGTCATCGCCGCGCGGGCCAAGCTTGACATCAAGCGTTCTTCCCTCGCTTCCGCCGGTTACGAGAGGGCTATCCTTGCCACCGAGGTTCGGCTAGGACTCGGGAAGGCGTCTGACCTTCTCGAAGCCGATCTCAGGCTTTCAGGCATGGAGATCGAGATAGTCGAAGCCGAGCTGTCGGTATCGGTCGCCGAAGCCGAATTGGCCGAGGCAATGGGTGTATACGATTTACCCGGGTTGTCGGAACGATTGGACCCGGAACGAGCCGCCATTAGGATAGGGCAGGCGCAATTCGCCGCGGCGGCAGTTGAACGGTCATCGGAATTGGAGACCGCGCGGTATGGCCTCGCCAAGAAGCGCGCAGAGGCCAGGGTTTCGGCGTTCGCGTGGCTTCCAACGATTGGACTCAAGGCGAGCGGCCAGGTAAGCGGGACGGAGTTCCCGTTGACGAGGGCGATATGGTCGTTGGGCCTTACGATGGATTTTGCGCATCCGTATATAAGCGGGAGCGCGGGCGCCTCAGGCGGCGGAGAGCCGCCCTACGAATCGAACGCCAGCTCGAAATTCAGCGTTACGCCCATACCTGATCCGGCTGGCGTCGTTTCATTTCGCAATGCCAAACTGGCTCTCAAACTCGAAGAGGAAAAGTACGTGCTGTCCGTCGCCAAGGTCAGACGTACGGCCAGCTCAGCCGTAATCGGGTACTTCAACAGCCTGCGCAAGAAGGACATCGGAGCGAGCTCTCTTGCTTTGGCGGAAGCCAGGCTTGAGCTCGTCAAGTTGCAGGTTGGAATGGGACAGGCGACGCGTTCCGATGCAGTGGAGGCCGAGCTGGACAGATCCGGCAAGGAGACGGAGCTGGTTGACGCGGTCACTGCCGTTGTCGCCGCCGAGCGCGTTCTTGAGAAGTTGCTCGACCTTTCGCCTGATACCCTTGGCCTTTTCCTGGATCATTTTCGGGACGGGGCGGCCAGACCCGGTGAATCCACGGGAGGTGGATCGTGAGGAATATAGCGTCCGCTACGGCCATCATGGTTATCGCGGCAGCGTTCGCTTCGTCTGTCGCATCGTGCCGAAAGGAGGCGCCCCTGGCGTCGGCCGAGGCGAGGACCGTCAAGGCAGCTGTCGTCACGACAGTCGTCCTCCCCGATGAGGTGTCGGGTTTCGGGAGCCTGTCGTTTCTGAAGAAAGTGGACGTAAGCTCCCCGCAGGAGGCCGTCGTAGTCGAGCTTCCCTACCGTGAGGGCGACAAGGTGAAGTCCGGCGCCGTCATCGCGAGGCTCAAGAACCCGCAGATCGAGCTTGCCGTCGGCCGGGCCCGGAACGGCGTGGCGCAATCCGAGGCCGCGGTCGCGCTGGCCGACGCGAAGCTTTTCGAGGGACGACTAGCCGTCGAATCGAGGTTGCTGAGCATCGAGAAGGCGGCTCTGGAGCTGGAACAGGCCATGCGGGAGTTGTCTGAATCGGAACGCAAGCATGCGGCCCAGGAAACTTTATTCCGCGCGGGTGGGGTGCCCGAAGAGACCATACGCTCGGGCCGCTTCTCAATAGCGTCTGCGAGGGTACGTATAGCTCAAATGGAGAAGGATAGGGATATAAGCCTCATCGGCCTAAGGGACGAGGACTTGATCGCGCGTGGTATAGCCGTGCCGAAAGAAGAATCCGCGCGGATGAGCGCCTTCGCGCGGCTGGCTACCGAGACGCTCCTTGCCCAGAAGGCCGCCGAACTTGCCAGCCTTGGCGCGGCGAGGAAGGAACTCGAGTCGGCGAGGATTGCGCTTGTAGAGCTTACCCTGACCGCGCCGGTGAACGGCGTTGTCGGCGCCCGGTACCTCGAGATAGGCGAGCGGGTGAAGCGCGACGACAAACTCGTGACGCTCATGGACGTCGACTCGTTGTACGCGGTAGCCCCGATAAGGGAGTCGGAGGCGATGCGGCTGACAGGCGGCATGAGGGCGACGGTACGGGTGGACGCGGCAGGCGCCTCGTACGAAGGCGTCGTCGACCTCGTCTCGCCCGTGGCGGATGCGCAGTCCGCCTCATTTACTGTACGCGTCTCTATCCGTGACCCGAAGGGCACGCTACGCCCTGGCATGTTCGCCCGCGTCAGCGTCGTCGCGGGGCCGCCGCGCCGCGCGCTTGTCGTGCCCGAAGGCGCGATCATGGATCGTTCAGGCGATTCAGGCAGGGTTTTGGTTGTAATCGGCGGATCACTTCATGAAAAAAAAGTAACGTTTGGCGAGGCGGTGGAAGCCGGCAGGGTCGCGCTTTCCGGGCTGGCCGAAGGCGATGTAGTCGTGGAAAAACCCGATCCAGGGTTCAAGGAGGGAGACAGTGTCGCGGTATCCAGATGATGTACTCGGGGTATGCGTCGCAATAGCGTTGGCCGCCGCTTCCTCCGCATGCGGCTTGATGGATCTGCGCCCGGTAAGCGTGACGGTGGACCCTTCGACGGCATATACGGTGCTCAAGTCCCGCGACGCAGTCATCTCGGTGGGATTCTCGACCGAGCCGATACGCCTGGAAGCTGAACGCGCATTTTCAGTGCAGTCGCGCTCTGGCACCGTAGAGGGGGACTACTTCTGGGACGCCTGTGGTTTTTCCTGGAAGCCCGTGTCGCCGTGGGAACCGGGCACGCGATACCGGCTTTCGCTGAGCGGTTCCATACAGACGGTTGACGGGCGGGAGGCGCGTCCGGAGATAGACGTGCCCTTTTACGCGGTGCGTTTTTCAGGACCGCCGCTGATAGTATCGTTCTTGCCCGACGATGGCGCCTCCGTCGGCGTCGGGGGGAACGGGTTGTCGGTGCTGGCGCTGGTTTTTTCGGAGTCGATGGACGGCCGCGCGGTACGTGACGCGCTCAGCCTGAGGCCATCCGCGGAGTTCGAGTTATCGTGGAACGCCGATATGACAGCTGTCACCCTCGTGCCCGACGCGCCGCTGTCTCCCTGCGCCTCGTACACGTGGACTCTCGCGACCACGGCGACGGCCCTGGATGGCGCGCCGCTATCGAGTGAGGCGCACGCCTCTTTCACAACCGACCTCGACGCCACGGCCCCACACGTGGAGCGGACCTATCCCGTCATATTTTCTGGAGGCACATGGGTAGAGGCAGCGCCCGACCTTGCCGGACTAGACGCGGGACACTCCATAGCCGTGCTTTTTTCGGAAGCCGTCGAGGAGGGGGGCGCCCGATCGGGCATACGAATCGAGCCGTCCCGGACGGGATACGCCGACGCTGTCTCGCCGCGTCTTGTTGTCTATACGCCGGAACGCGATTGGGAGCCCGAGACGGCGCTGACCTTGATCGTTTCGGAGGATGTAAAGGATTTGTCAGGCCTAAGCCTGGTCGACGAATACAAGGAACGTTTTAGCCCCATCGTCCCTTTCCTGCGCGTTATGCAGGTGGAGTCAGGAGACGGAGAGATATCGGCCGACCTTGTCGGCGCCGCGGTATTGCCCGTAACCGTCGGAACCGCACCGGAAGGCGAGTTCACCATGATTTTCTCGTTCTCATCAGCCTTCGACGCCGCCACCAAGGTTGCAGCCCTGGAGGGCGTATCGCTGTCCGTTTTCTTTCCCGCAACACTACCGACGCCAACCCTCCGTGGCGCGTCGTGGCCTTCCGATGACACCCTGTCGTGTACCTGGGAAGGCTTGCGCAGCAGCGACGCGACGTCGACCCACTACTACAGGCTGGTCGTATCGGGCGGGCAGAGCGGCGTGTACAGCGGATCGGGCTGTTACCTTGAGGAAGATGCCGCTATACACCTGGAGGCGAAACAATGATGAGCGCAGGCAGACCGGCGTATCGGAGAGTTGTTTCGCTCGCAGTCCTTGGAGGAGCGCTGTGTTGCGCCTCGTGCGAGATCCTCCGAATCTCGCCGTTCCGCGTCGTATCGTGGACGCCAGGCGAGGGGCGGTTCGGAATGGGGGAAGATCTTTCCGTCGGCGTCGTTTTTTCCGAAGCACCAGACCGCGTCAGCGCGGAAAACTCCTTCTCCATGACCGAGGACGGGATAACGGTTCCGGGGGCTTTCTCGTGGGAAGGAGCAAAGCTATCCTTCTCGCCTTACGTAGAGCTCAGGCGCAACGCGAGGTTCCGCGTATCAGTCTCCGTAGACGCCATGACGTCCAGCGGTGTATCGCTCGAGGAACCCCTCGAGGGACGTTTTACCACCAAGGCCGAGGATGTCCGTCCTTCGGTCGTATCGACGACGCCTAGCCGCGGCGGGATGCTCGCTGAAACGAGTGACGGCGTTTCCATAGTATTCTCCGAGGCGGTCGACTCCGTCTCTTATCGGAGTTGCCTGTCGTTTTCCCCTTCCATCCTGGGCGTCTGGAGCCAGAGCGACGATGGCGCCACCGCGAGCTTCGCGCCGCTCGAGCCGTGGGATTGGGGCGCCGAGTACGAATGCTCGATTTCAGCCGACTTGAAAGACGAATCGTTGAACCGCATGGGCGAGGCGTTTACGTTCCGTTTTGCCATCGGCGACGACGACGCGCCACCGGAATTCGCCGGAGCCGACGCGCAGGGCGAAGCTGACGCCGTCGTCGCCAGCATTGTGCCGGACGATCCAACGGACGCCGTCGTAACGGAGAACCCGGGATGGGAAGCACTCTGGCGGCTCAGGCTGCGATTTTCCGAACCCGTCTCCATGAGCACCCTTGACTCGCGTGTAGAGGCCGAGGATGGACCGACGTTGACGCTCGAGACAACCGACGGGAATTCATCTGTCGCGGTTTTCCGTTTCGACGAGCGGCCGGAATTTGGCTCGCGGATACTTGTCCGCGTGCGCTCGGGCGTAGAAGATGTCCACGGCAACGCTACGGAGTCTGACATTGTGCTTAGACTTGTGGCCGACGGCGCTGGATCCAGGCCCCCTCGTCTCGTCGGGATTCGCCTGCCCATGGCTCCAGGCGAGGCGATTCCTGAAGACAGGGATCTTGCAACGTTTGCCGTCGCCGCTCCGTACTCTACAATCGCGCTCGAAGACAGCCTTACGCGCTATCCGGTGAATATCGCGACGTCAACTTCGCTGGAACTGTATGTCGAGCTGGCGTCAGGCGCGAGCTTGGACGCTTTGTCTCTCATGTCGTCATTCAGGATATCGTCGACAAACGGGGCTCTGGATTTCTCGGCGAATGGAGTCGCGACAACTGGGCTTGTGTATGCCCCGCCGTACGCGCCATGGGCAGAGTTCGCGGTGGCCAGGATCGACGGGACTATCACCAACCATGTTGATTCGGGAGTCGTAACCGTCCAGCTGGCTTCCGGGTTCGAAGACTCGGCCGGGAACGCGACCCGGACTGCCCAGAGCCTGCCTCTCCTTAAATAGTGATAGCATGAGGACGCTGGTGCGATTGAGCGCTGGACGGCCGGTGGCTGTCGCAATGATCCTTTGCGCCGTGTTCCTTGCGGGGACCTGCGCGGCCCTCACAATGCCGCTTGGCAGGCTACCCGATATCGCGGTACCTCGGGTCGTGGTCGAGGCCGGCGTCCCCGGCTTGCCCGCGGCCACGGTCCGCGCCCTCGTGGCGTCCCCTTTGGAGGACGCCCTTGCTTCGGCGAAGGGACTCCTCAAGTCGTCGAGCATGTCGCGGGACGGCAGGGCGGTGCTTGTCCTCGATTTTCGCTGGGGCGTGGATCCGAGCCGGGCGGCTGGCCGCGTTCGTGAGATTATAGACGCGGCGTACCAGTCGCTGCCAACGGGAGCCGATAAACCCAACGTCCTCCCGTATGACCCCCAGGCGGAGCCGCTCGTGGTCGCGAGCCTCTCGCCCAGGAACGGGGATATGGCTTTTGCCCGGCGCCTTGCGGAATACGAGGCCCGTTCTCGCCTGCGACGCATCGAGGGCGCCGGAGCCGTCGTGTTGGTGGGAGGCATCGAGCGCGAGGTAGCGGTGGCGGTCGACATGAGGAAGGCCGCGGTTCGCGGTCTCACCGTAGCAGAGGTTGCCAGGGTCATCGCCGCCGAAAACGCCGACATGCCTTCCGGATCGCTGCGCGAAGGAAATCTTGAACTCGTCGCTGTAGCGAGCGGAAGGGCGCCGGACGTAGCGGCCCTGGCCGATCTAGTCGCGACCGGACCGTCGGGGTCGTTCAGGCTTTCCGATATCGCGATAGTCGAAGAACGTGACGCGCCGCGCGCGAGCGTCTTCGTAGCCGACGGGGAGGAGCGGGTCGCCCTGGAGCTGTACCAGCGGCCGGGAGCCGATCCCGTGGCTACGGCAAGGAAGGCAAGAGCAGTCATCGACGACATGGCGCGGGAGTTCGAGCGCGACGCCGATATACGGCTTGTACGCGACGCCTCGATCCCCATAGCACGTTCGATACGCGACCTGGCCCTGGCCGCTCTGATGGGAGCGGCGATAGCAGCCGCGGCGCTTTTCCTGCTGCTGCGCGATTTCAAGGCGGGTATCCTCGTCGCCGTCTCCATCCCGGTATCGGTGGCCGCGACGCTCGGAGTTCTGGCGGCGCTGGGGCGTTCCCTCAACGGCATGAGCCTGGGAGGAATCGGCCTAGCGATAGGCATGATATCGGATAACGCCGTAGTGATACTCGACGCGCTGTCGTCGCGGTTCTCCGCCTCGGTGAAGCGCCCGAGTCCGGAGGAGATAGCCGACGCGACGGGAAACGCCCTGGCCGGAACCTTCGGCAGCATGACGACCACGGTAGTTGTATTCGTCCCGGTGTTTTTCTTGCCGGGAGCCATAGGCGGCCTCTTTGGCGATCTGGCCGTGTCGATAATAGTCGCCAATATCGCCGGCTGGCTCGCCGCGGTGCTGGCCCTGCCGGCCGCGTACCGCGTCTTCTGGTCAAGGCGAACCCGGCTGGCGGGTTCTGCCCTGGAAAGGGCGTACAGGCGGATGCTCGCGTTTGGCTTGCGTCGACCCGTCGCCGTCATAGCCCTTGCCGCGGCGGCGGCTGCCGGTGGCGCCGCTTTGGTCGCGAGCAGGCCGGTATCCTTCATGCCTATGGAGCCAGCGACAGAGCTGACGCTGATCGCGATGTTTCCGGCGGGAACCGATCCCGACGGAATGGCGCGTGCCGCCGGGGCCCTGAGCGCGGTTTTGGCGTCGGTACCTGGAATTACCGGAGCGTACGGCGGCGCGGGGGCGGAGGACGATGACTTGGCACGGCGCGCCGATCCGGGATACGCGCGGGAGACGCTTGCAATACGGTGTACCCTGGCGGCGAAGGCCGATGTTGAAGCGCTGCGCTCCGATCTGGCAGAGGCGGCGCGGGCGACGCTGCCAGGCGATGTGGAAGTATCGGTACGGGTGCCTCCAGACCCGGCTGCGACTCTGCTTGGGCTCGACGGCGGTTCGATGATAGCGGCTCGGGGCGACACCGTGGAAGAAGCCAGGCTGAAAGCCGATGAGGTGTCGGCGCGCATCGAGCTGGAGGCGGGCGATGCCTTGGCTTCGATACACAGGACGCCTTCGGGAACGAAACCCCGGGTGATTTTACGGCCCAACCGCGAGGCTCAGGCGAGAGTGGGCGTGAGCCTGGCCGACACGGCCGCCATGGTACGCGCCGCGACGGAGGGAGTCGATGTCGCCGTGCTCGAGACGGAGGGCCGCGAGATCGCCATACGCGTTTTCGCCGAGGGCGCCGGCATTGCTGACGGGGGCGGCTCGATACGCGAGGCGTCCGCCGTTCCCGTATCCGCGTCTTCGGGCGCTCCGGTAACGGCCTCGGCTGTGGCGCGCTTCGAGCGCACATACGATGAGGCGGCGGTCGCCAGGCTTGACCGGTCCGATGTCGTCTACCTGGAACCTATATCCGTCACGGGACGGGAGCGCGAGCTGTCAGAGGCCTTGGAACGAGCGCTCGAAGGCTCCAGCGGGGTCGGGCGGGCGGACGAGTCGGCGTTCAGGCTCTACGGTACAGCGATGGCCGGCGCGGTAGCTCTCGTCCTCATCCTCCTTTATTTGACTCTTGGCGCCCAGTTCGAGTCCTTTACCTTGCCTGTTGCCATAATGGCCACTATACCGCTGGCGATGGCGGGAGCGGGGCCCGCCCTTGCGATATCGGGTATAGGACTCGACTCAGGATCGGTGCTGGGCCTGATAGTGCTGTTCGGCGTGGTGGTGAACAACGCCATACTCCTGTATGAGACAAGCGCTGCGCGTCGAGCGGCGGGTATTTCTCCAGCTGTCGCTGCGTACGCGGGGGCTTCCGAGCGCGTGCGCCCGGTGCTGGCGACGACGCTTACCACTGTAATGGCCCTGCTTCCCATATGCCTGTCGCCATCAGGGGCGGCCCAGAAATCGATGTCCGTGGCAATGCTCGGCGGGCTTGTCGCGTCGACTTCCCTTACCCTGTTCGTGTCGCCCGTGCTGTTCGCGAGGCCTGCTCGAACGCCGTCGGACGCGCGTGACGATGCCGCTCGCCGTGATGCCGTATCATGAGCGGCGCCCTTTGGTACGCCCGGCCGGTAGCCGCTGCCTGCGCGGCGCTGGCGGCCATCGCGGCGTCAGTATACGTCCTTGCCGGGGCGGAGTACGGGCCGCGGGAGTCATCGGCCCACGCGGCGTACGCGGTGACGATTCGACACTACGGCGTCGACGCGAGGGAAATGGAGCGATCGGTTGCCGTGCCGCTCGAAGACGCGATGGCTTCGATAGCGGGGGCCCTGGAAGTGTCGAGCGACAGCGAATACGGCAAGGCCAGGGTGCTCGTGCGTTTTTCGCCGGGCGTCGACGGGGAAAGCGTCTACGAATCGGTGCGCGACGCCGCGCAGCGGATATACGGCAGCCTGCCGTCGTCGGCCCAACGGCCGGAAATATCCTCGACGAGCGAGGGTCGTGGCCCCGTGTGGGTGGCCGCGGTCTATTCCGACCGATACACGGAGACGACCCTCGGGAGGATGCTCGAGCGCGTGGTAAAGCCTGCCTTCGAGAAGCTGCCCGGCGCGGGGGATGTCGAGCTGGCGGGCACGGGGTTGCCCGAGGTCCTCGTGGAGGTGGACGATATCGCCTCGTCGGCGCTTGGAGTTACGACGGGAATGGTGGCCCGGGCCTTGGCCTGTTCCGACTTGCTTGCCCCGGCAGGCGCGCTCGGCGCTTCCGGCGTGGAATCGACAATCGTGGCAGACGGTCGGTTTTTGCGGTACGAGGACATCGCGACGGCTCTGGTTCCCAACGCTTCGGGGAAGCCTGTTCCGCTGGGCGCCTTCGCCAGCATAACGAGGCGCGACAGGGTCCCGGACGCCCTGTCGCGGGTGGATAGCCTGCCCGCGATTACCGTCGCCGTGCGGCCCGGCGGCGGCGCCAATCTTCCAGCCCTGTCGAAGGCAATAGCCCGCGAGACCGCTGCGCTGTCGGCGGAGCACGGCATAACGTTCCGGGTACTGTCCGACTCCGGCGCCGACGTAGCGAAGTCATTTCGATCGACGCTGAACGCGGCGGGTCAGGGGGTCCTGGCGGTAGCCCTGGCCTCGGCCTTGCTCGTAGGAGCCCGGCGCAATGGCGGACCGGAACGGAAGAAAGCGGGCAGGGCGCGGATTGTGGCCGTGGCCGCCGTACCGTCGGTACTCGTGATGTCCGCGGCGCTCCTCGCCGCGTTGGGATTCGGTTTGGACAGGTACGTTCTCGCCGGTCTTGTCGTGGGACTCGGCGCCTCGGTGGATTCGGCGCTTCTGGCCGCGGAGCGTCTTGGAAACGTTGATGGCCTGGAGGACGGAAGGGTAGCAATGCGTGAACTCGCCCCTTCCCTGGCCTCCGGCACGGCGACGACGCTTGTGGTCCTCATACCCCTTGCCGGATTGGATTTTGTCTCCGAAGGCGTGGCCCGGGTGGCCGCGGCAATCGCCGCCGTATGCGTGGTAACGTATCTTTCAACGGTGTTTATAATGCCGCCCCTGGTTCTGAACGCGCCGGATCGCGCCGAGCGCGTGCGCCCGATTGGAGCATCGCGGCCAGGCGTCGTCCGGAGGCGTTGGAAGGGGTTGGCCTCGCGACGCGTACGGCGGATCCTCGCTGCAAACGCGCGGCTTTGCGCCAGAAGGCCTTTTGTGATTCTGGCCGCGGCCTTTGTCTTAAGCGCGGGCGGGATAATCGCCCTGGCGCTGTCGCCCATGAATCCCCAGGGCTCGAGCGAAGAAAATTCCGTATACGCGCACGTGGAGTTCGAGGCGGGAGCCTCAGCGACGAGCGTAGACGAAAGGCTCGCGGACTACACGCGCATCCTGTCCGCCCTGTCCGGGATCGAAGGCGTCCAGTCGACGGCGCGTCGCGGCTCGGGCTCGGTTATGGCGCGTTTTGCGCCTGAGAAAACCGACCGCGATACCGTGGCCGAGGCGTGCAGGCGCATAGGCGTGCCAGGAGGCTTCGCGTGGGTTCCCGAGCCGTCGAGCGGCGAACGCTCGTGGGAGCTGTCGGTATCCGGGGACGACGATGCCGAATGCCGACGAGTGGCCGAGCGGGCCGCCGAGGCGGTGTCGAGCCTGCCTTTTGTTCTAGACACGGTGCTCAACTTCAAGGATGGCCCAGCGGACGTGACGCTGAGGCCGGACCGCGCCAAGGCGTCGGCTCTGGGAGCGGGCTTTGCCCAGGCGGCCGATGCCCTGAGGCGCGGCGTCCACGGCCCGGTGGCGTACAAGCGCCTGGACGACGACGGCGAGACGGACGTGCGCGTATCCGCGCGGCGAGGAATCTCAGGCGTTCTTCCCGGGATCGCCGACGCCGCGTCGCTGCTCGTGCTGACAGAATCGGGATCGGTCCGCGTCGACTCGTTCATGAGCGTTACACGGGAGCGCGAGCCCTCGCGGATATACCGCCGCGACAGACGGCGAGTGGCGTCGATCACAATGCGCTCGCGCCCGATCGATCCGAGGAAGGCGCGGGAAGAGGTGGAAACGGCGATCGCCGGCGTCGAACGGCCCGCCGGGTATTCGTTGGAGTTCGACCGCGCGGCGATCGAAGCCGCCGACAGGCTGAGCGGCGTAGGGCTATCGTTCGTCGTCGCCGCGTTGTTGGCCTATATGGCCACTGCTCTGGTGACCGAGTCCTTCGGCGCGCCGCTTGTCGTACTGTCATCGTTGCCTCCGTCGCTGGCCGTTCCCGCCCTGCTCATCGCGGCGACAAATACGCAAGTGAATGCCGCAATCGCCTGTGCGTTCGTCGCCGTCTCTGGCATTGCGGTCAACGCGTCGGTGTTGACCGTCGACGAGCGGCGAGCCGACGAGGGCCGCGCCGCCGCGTCGTCGGCGTCCGGCCCGGCGGGCGCCATGGATCTTTACCGTATCACGAGGGCGCGCCTGGGATCGCTGGCCGCCACGAGCGGGACGAGCGTCGCCGGCGCCTTGCCGTTGTTGCTGCTCTCGGGGGCGGGAGACTCCATGGCCCGATCCCTGGCCTTCGTGACGGCGACCGGCACTGCGGCTTCGTTCATCGTCGCGCTGACAGTCGTCCCGGCGTTGTCTCGCGCGGCTCCGCGGCTTTTCAGGAGCTTTGCCCTGTCCAGCGTCGGATCGTCCGACTGTCCGAAAACGTAGATTCGTTGCATCAAATAATTGCCTTAAAAAAGGAAGGCCCAATGAACCGTACATCAACCGCAATCGTATTGATCACGACCCTTGCTGTACTCCTGACTCCCCTTGGGGCCGAAGAGCCCGGAGTATCTGGCTTTGACCTGGGGCGGTACGAGCGCGCCTACGTCCAGGCCGAGCGGAGCCAGACAGGCGCGGAGGCATGGCTACGCGCGGCGCGGGAAGGCGTGACACGGAGCGTGGCGCTGTGGGAACGGGAAGCCGAGGCCTGTTACGCGGACGAGCAGGCCCTGAGCGCTGCCAAGGATTCCTTGACACAGTGGGCGGAAGCGGACCTCGCGACGCGCTTCGGCGCATGGCTGCGCGATCGGTTTTTCGGTCGCGAGGCGGCGCGGTTGCGGGCCTTGGTGATTTCGGGCGTCGGAGAGGCGAACCTCAGGTACCTCTACGTATCCGACAGCGAAGGCCAGGTGATGTACGACGAGGCGGGTAACCCCGAGTACGCGCGATCGACCGAGACGCTGGGCGATGACGAGGTCGGGTGGCGAAGCCTCGCGGACGACGCCAGGGGGGACGCCCTGGAGGGGTACGGTAGCTGGCTGGCGAGCACGCGCGATGAGCTCCTTGCATTTATTCCCGAGGGCGAGCGGAGCCGGTACGAGTCCGTGATAGCGGGCGCTAGCTCTGGAGCGCGCGAGCGCGCGTCGAATGAACTGAACGCGCTCGTGGCGCGGGAAGAGCGGCTCTTCGTGGCGCGCCGGACCAACGACGTGTGGAGCCTCAGGAAGAAGAGCGACAGCGAAGCCGCCTCGGCAATCGCGGCGAGCCTCGTCCGCGATACGGCCTCCGCGTGCGAATCGGGGATAGCGGCCTTGTCGGCGCGCATCGAGGCTGCCAAGGTCTCGGGCGGGGAGACAGACCTCTCGGCCGCGGGGACCGAGTGGCTGGCGATGTTCGAGGAGCGGTTCGAACGCGGATTAAGCTCGTGGCGTGCCGCCGAGGAACGGTTCATCGTCAGGCGCCTCGAATGGGAGCGCGAGGCGGGAGTCGCGTACGATGATGGGAACAAGGCGTGGGCGAGCGCTTTCGAGCGGCTCCAGCTCGAGCAGCGCGCCTGGGAAGCCAAGGCGGGGGCCCTGCTTCGGAGCGGGGAAGAGGCGTTCGCGCGGGCGAGCGCGACGCTGGAAGAGAGCATCCGTGAAGCGAAGGCTGAGTTCGAGGCGGAGGCGCTATCGCGGAGCGAGGCGAGCGCCGACAGGGCCGGAGCGTGGGTGGACGTGTACCTGGAGGCCGGTCGGGCCCAGGCGAGCAGCCGCGAGGGCCTGGAGTACTGGCTGGGGCGGCTGGGAGGCGAGGCGCCGGCGATAGGAAGCGACGAGCTTGATTCGTATCTGGCGGCCGAGGCTGCGAAGGACGGAGCGGCCGCGGTTCGACTCGCGATGATCGAGGACGCGCGGTCGAGCCACGCGTCGTACCGTGAGTACCAGGCCAAAGCCGAGGCCGCGTGCGCGACGATTGTCGAGCTATGCGCGCTTGAACTTGAGAGCGGGGATGGAAGCCTCGCGGCCATTTTGAACGAGGGCGCCTCTAGCGAAGCCGTGCATCTGGACGAGTACCAGGTGGCGCTACTGCGGGCACGCGCCGTACAGGGGTACTGGCGAAAGCGAGCCGACATAGCGGCGGCGGTGCTCGCGTATGCGCAGGATCTGAGTTCCGGCCGCGCGACGGAAGGCGAGCAGATCGAGGCTCTGGCGTCCGCAAGGGCCGGGTACCAGGACGCGCTGGCGGCGTACGAGGCGGCGGCGGACAGCTTGGCTGCCGCCGGCTCGGTGGTGGGGGACGCGCGCGCGGCGATGGACGCGGCTCAGGCCGGGCTCCAGGCGGCTACGGCCTTGCTCGAAGAAAAGAATTCGGAGTACGCGATCCTCATGGCGACGCTAGCCACTGGAGATGATGGTGCCTTCATCCAGGATGAGCTATACGCGCGGTACCGCGACCTCGTGGAGGCGAGCGGACTCTGCGCGCTTGAAGGCGCGCCCAGCGAGGCCGAGCTGCTGGCTGACTACCTCGGCGCCGTGCGGGCTCTGGGGTACGCGGATGACATAGAGCGATCCGGCGAGGCTCTGCGCGCGGCGGTGCAGGGTTCGGGCGAGGCGAGCCTCGCTGACCTCGCGGTCGCGGCGACCGCGGTAACTGTGCCCGCCAGCTACGAAGGCGGGGTGCTGTCCGAAGAAGAGTACAAGATAGCGGCGGGCGACGCGGCGCTGGGCATGCTCTCTTCGCTGAGAACCGCGATGGATGAGGAACTCGCCGGCGCGGTTGACGCTAACAGCCGCGCGGCGATACTTGCGCGGTACGGGGAATTGGGCTCGCGGGCCGCGTCTGGCGCGCGCTCGCGAGCCGTAGCCGCTCTGGAATCCAGGCGGGCCGGCATAGCGCTTCTCGGGGCCGTCGACCTTGGCTCGTGGTACTCGAGCTGGACAGGCGCGAACCTTGATGCCGACGTTGAGATCGAGGAAGCCCTCGACGCTGGTGTCGCCTCCGCCTCCCGCGGGTTCCTGCGCGCGCGTATCGCCGTGGAGCTCGAAGCCGTCCGGGTGCTGCTCGGGACGGTCGCGGCGTGCGACGCGGGCGAACGGGCCGCCTCTCTCGTTGCTCTTGGACTTCTGGACCCGGAGCAGGTCACAGGAGCGGCCGCTACGCTCGAGGCGCTTTTGGCCACGCTCGACGAGAACTCAAGCTCAGATGAGACGGTTTTGAGCGCCGCGCTCGCGGCGCTCTGCCGCGCCGACGACAGGGCCGGACTATTCCTTAGGGGCCAGGGATTCTTCGTTGTCGCGGGAATCGACGCGGGGAGCCTGTACTGCGCGGCCGAAGAGCGGGAATTGGAACGGGCGCGGGGAATCCGCGCGGCCTTCGTGCGCTGGGGAGAGTACGCGGCCGCGGTGGAAGAGCATCGCCTGAAGCAGGCGCGGTCGAGCCTGGCCAAGAGCCTCGGGACGCTGGACCTGGCGCTGGGTGAACGGATGCCGGCTGTCAAGACAATCGGGGACGCCGTGTGCGCCCGACCTGACGTGCCAGGCGCGCTGGCGATCTTGCTGGAGGGAATAGACGGAGCCAGCGGTCTGGCGCCAAGCTGGATGGGCAAGGAACTGGCATCGTGGAAGGCGTCGCTCGTAGGGTACATGGCGGCCAAGAGCATCGCCAACGGCGCGGAGGCTCCCGAGACTACCGTAAGCCTGGCCTCGCGTCTGGCGGCCGGGCAGGCGCACATAGCCGAGCTGGGTTACATCCTTTCGAACCTGTCGGAATCAGGAGACGCGTACGTTGAGGCGCTGTACGCCGCGGGCGATACGCTTGTTTTGAATCCGGACGAGGTTGCTCTTCTTCGGAACGAGACGGCGGCTGTCATGGGAGAGCGGCTAGTCGCGACGTATGGCGCGCTCGCGGACGAGCCCGACTGGAGCGCTGTGAAGTCGATTCTGGACGCAGCGGCTATGGAACGATTCGGTTTTGCAGAGCAGGCGGCGCGCGAACAGGCAGTGGCCCTGGCGCTCCAGAGCTTGACGATCGCGGCCCTGAGGCGATCCGGGTCGTACGTTTTCGAGGCGGACGCACCCGAAGGCCGCTCGCTCGCGATAGTGGAAGCCGCCCGGCACTACGCGGGAAGCTACTCGGGGGATACGCTCGCGTGGTCCGAAGGCGCGTTGGCAGGCACCGAGTACGAGGGTAACGCGGCCATGGCGCTCGCGCTGGCACGCTACGTTGAGACAGGGAGCCTCGACGAAACGGCCGTAGGAGCGGCGTTCGCGGAAGTCGACCGCATGGGCGCCGCGGACGCGTTGAGACGATGGACGATGAGCCGCGCCTCCGCGGCGGCAGAAGCGGGCGTGAGCCAGGCGCGGGAATTGGGCGCGAGGTACTTGTATTCGGCGGCCTTCGAGGCGGCATCCAAGGCCATGGCCGACGCGGCGGACTCGGGCACTAAGCACTGGAGAGAGGCACTAGGGAGTCCGGCCCTGGAGTTGGCGGCGCAGGCGGCTGACGGGGCCGACAGGCTTACGCTGCCCGCCGCACCTGGGAATCCCGAAGGGGACGTCGGCGACATACCGAGGCGCGCGGCGTCGTGGTTCGAGGGCGCGCTCGCCGACGCCTGCGAGGAGGCCGGCCGGAGTACGGACAGGCTGGGCGCGGCGTTCCTGTCGTGGTCGGCTTTTGTGAGCGAGCGGGCGACCGATGGAACGGAGGCGAACTCCGAGCTGGCGGCCTTTGGCGTGAAGACGGCATATTACATTGATAATACGCAGAACGCATTCCAGCCCGACGATGTGACGATGGCGCCCTCGGCCCTCGAGGATGCGGCCACCTCGGCATACGGCGACGTGGCGATGCTCGGGTGGCGGCGCGGCGAGGCTCGGAGCGCGGTGGCGCGGCTTGCGAACGCGTACGGGATTGCGTCGGACTCTGGCGCTATGACGGCGCGGCTCGCCGAGCTTGCAGCGGATATCGGGGCCGCGCGTGACGGCGAGGCCGCCGCGCTTTTGGCCTACAAAAACGCAGCCGACGGTTTCGAGACCGCGGGCCAGGCATACGATACCGCGTACGGCTTGACCAAGCGCCTCTATGACTCGTCCGAAGCGGCGTTGGCGATCTACGAGCGCGAAGACGCGATACGGAGGTGGGCGAGCACCGCATACCTCTCGTCGACGGGCGACGGGACGGCGAGCGCCGTTAATGCGACGTACAGAAGTCCAGCTACCGAGCTCGCGTACGCCCAATCGAGCCTGTCGTGGGCCGAAGCGGCGCTCGATGCGCTCACGCATCTCTACGACGATGATACGACCGAGCGGCCGTACGAGAGCGCCGCGTACGAAGCCGCCGTGGAGACATACAAGGAACGGTACCGGCTGATGATGCTTGCCGCGAAGGCGCGCGACGAG
>CAZKJA010000032.1:0-17152 GCA_964552925.1 uncultured Treponemataceae bacterium | reverse complement strand
CGAGCATCACCCAGATCGCGTTCGACGTCGGCTTCAACAGCTCGAATTATTTCAGCAGTATCTTCCGCAAGCTTGTCGGAGTTCCAGCGAAGGAGTTTCGGGACGCCCGCATGATCGAGTCAGCGCCTGCAACCGCAACAGCGCCCGAGCCGCCCGGCGCTGTCGGCCAGGCCCATACCCCCGGCACCCGCTGAAACCTCGGCGGGGTATTGGTTTACTAGTTCGTCGAAGCTTGCATCTCGGTGTCAAATGCCACAATCTCTTGTATGACCGGTCATAAGTTGCCGCTCCTGGTGGTGTAGAAAATGGACAGATGCAAGCTTCGATGAACTAACTAAACTGTTCATGAGTGAAATCCTTCTCTTTGTATCTTGCACTCCTGTAATAACCATGCTACGATCTTTGATATAGGATATAGGATATAAATTCATTGAATCCGAACCTATATTTATCAGCCATCCGATATAGATGCGTTTTCGGATAATGCGCCACCGAGATGTTAAGAAGGAGCTACACCATGAATATCCGATCGATACTTCGCACCAAGAAACCTCCAAAATCGACCAACGATGCCGATGAAATGCTGGAGGATGTCGAGGCGGAGTTCAATTACCGCAAACAAATCGAACCATTCTGGATGCTATTCATCACTGTGGTCTCCATCCTGTTCATCGGCTACCACATGGTCACGGCAGGTATCGGCCTCCCCGAGATATTCAAGCATCGTGCGGTTCACTTGGGTTTCCTGCTCAGCCTCACATGGCTATATTTCCCGGCCAACAAGAAATCCCCCCGGGGCAGGCCAAGCAATCTGGATATCGTCCTCTTCGTGTTATCAGTGGCGGTCTCCATCATGACCGTTATCAACCGGGACGCGTATCTCCTTCGAAGCGGCATCCTCAACCTCAACGACTACATCCTGGGCACCATAACGATGCTCCTCGTCCTCGAGGCTACGAGGCGGACGGTTGGAGGGCAGATGCTATGGATAAGCATTATCTGCCTCATATATATGTGGGCCGGTCCGTATATGCCCGGAGTCTTCTCTCACCGCGGACAGTCGGTCAAGCGGATCATCCAGTCGATTTACATGGGCGGCGAAGGCATCTTCGGCATGCCGCTCGGCGTATCCTCGACGTACCTGATCATTTTCGTAATCCTCGCGGCCATACTCGACAAGAGCGGACTCGGCAAGCTCTTCAACGACCTGGCTCTGGGTCTCGGCGGCCGGTTCTCCGGCGGCCCGGCCAAGGTGGCGGTCGTCGCCAGCGCGCTCACCGGAACCATCTCAGGCAGCGCGGCGTCCAATGTCGCGACTACCGGCGCCTTCACGATTCCCTTGATGAAGAAAATAGGCTATCCGGCTACCTTCGCGGGCGCCGTCGAAGCGGCGGCTTCCACCGGCGGGCAGATCATGCCGCCGATTATGGGCTCGGCGGCCTTCATCATGGCGGAGTACCTCGGTATCCCCTACCTTACGATCGCGGTCGCGGGTCTCATACCGGCGCTCCTGTATTTTACCAGCGTCTACTTCCAGGTCGACTTCCGCGCAAAGTCCCTTGGCCTGCGAGGTCTCGACAAGAGCGAGATGCCCGACGTCAAAAAAACCGTCCTCCGATACGGCCAGATGATCCTGCCCATGATCGTCCTCATATGGCTTATGGGCGAAGGCAGGACGCCGCTGTATTCCGCCTTTTACGCCGTCTGCCTGACAATCATCCTTTCCTGGTTCAGGAAGGAGACGAGGATAGGCCTCAAGGAAGCAAAAATCGTCGCGATAAGCTCGGCGCGGACGAGCGTCGCCATCGGCATCTCGATGGCCGCGGCGGGTTTCATGATCGCGGCTTTCGCCTCAACCGGCCTCGGCATCATCCTGGCCGACAGCATCGTGGCGATCTCAGGCGGCAGCGTCATCATCGTACTCATCCTGACCATGATCGTGGCGATCATCCTGGGCCTGGGTCTGCCGACAAGCGCCTGCTACGTCATCACCGCCTCGATCTGCGCGCCTATCCTCATCAAGGTTGGGCTCAACCCATTCCTGGCGCATTTCTTCGTCTTCTACTACTCCTGCCTCTCCACGGTTACTCCCCCGATCGCTCTCGCGGCGTACGTGGCTGCCGGCATCGCCAATGCCAACACCGACAAGGTTGGCTGGATGGCATTCAGGCTTGCCTTGGCGGGATTCATCGTCCCGTTCTTCTTCATCTATTCTCCCGCCATGGTCCTCATGGGTCCGGACGGTACGATGCTCAGCGCCAGCGCCATCAGTATCGTCATCGCGGTGGTTTCCGGTCTCGTCGGCACCTGGTTCCTGGCGGCCTCGGTCGAGGGCTTCCTTATTATAAAATATCCGATGTGGCTACGGGCGCCGATTTTCGTGGCTGCCATCCTGTTCATAGATCCGCGGCTTTCGACTTCCTTGATCGGAATCGTAGTCGCAGGGATCTCGATTTTAATCATCCTGTTCATCAAGAAAAAGCGCGGGGTAGCAGTTCAAAGCGCGGCATAACCTGGATCGACGCCGGGGCTCGCGCCCTAGCTTGCGATAGGATCAGAGACCCTTTTTACTCTTTCCAAGGAGGACAACGATGAAGCATTCCCTCAGGATCGTCGCCATCGCGGCGCTGGTTATCGTGCTCGCAGGAGCCGCGGCCTTCGCGGCCCCGATCAAGCAGATCACGATGGGCACCGCCGGCGTCAGCGGCAGCAACTATCCCACCGGCATCGCCATGAGCCAGTTGTGGAACCAGAACATCCCGACGATCAAAGCCGTCGCCATCGCGACCAACGGCAGCCCGCACAACATCGACCTGTTGCGCACCAACGACGCCGACGTCGCCATGTGCCGGTCGCTCGAGGCCTACCGCGCCACCAACGGCACCAAGCCCTACCCGGAAAAAATGCCGTGGCTCCGCGCCCTCACCGGCGGCCTTTTCTCCGACGTGTTCCAGGTCGTCGCGCTCAAGAACAGCGGCATCACTTCAATCGCCGATTTCAAGGGCAAGCGCATCGCCGTCGGTCCCGTCGGCTCCGGCGGGGAAGTCGACGCACGCGAGACCCTCGCCGCTTACGGCCTGACCTACAAGGACATGAAAGTCAGTTTCGTCGAGTACACCCAAGGCATCGAAATGCTCGATGACGGCCAGGTAGACGGAGCCATCCTCGGCCTCGCCATGGGAGCCGCCGGCATGACCGAACTCCTGCTCGGCAACAAGACCAATATGATCCCGATCACCGACGCGGCGCTCGCGAACCTCAAGAAGGTCAACCCCTTCTACATCCGCCGCGATATCCCCGCCAATACGTACCCGAACCAGACCGTGGCGGTACCGACAGTCGGAACTCCTCCGGACATCATCATCGTGCGCGCTGAGATGGACGCCGACCTCGTCTACAAGATGACCAAGACCCTTTACGACAACCAGGCTACGCTCAATACAGTGACAGCCTTGATGAAGCAGTTCGGACCAGCACTCGTGCTGCCGGATGACCAGATGCTCATCCCCTACCACCCGGGCGCCAGGAAGTACTTCGTCGAAAAAGGCTGGCTCAAGTAATAAACTAATTTCCAAGGTATTAAAGCCGGGCCGCCCAAGGATGAAAATCCCTGGGCGGCCCATTTATTCCATCGGCATACCGATGCTCGTTGCGGCGCCGGATTATGTGTTCAGCGGTCGAGCTTGAGCGCCGACAGCGTCCTTTTTTGCCCGTTGGCGAGGTGAGCCCGCAACAACAGCTCCACCTTGTCGGGGTTGCCCGTCCTGACGGCAGCGAGAATGCCGAGGTGCTCGTTTATCACGTCCCTCACCACTTTCTCGTGCATCTCGGGACTGTGCTCGGCAAAAAAGCGGATGCGTTGCGCCATCTGGTGTATGCGTCGAATCGAATCCTTGAGCAGTTCGTTGCGCACGCGCAGGTACATCATCTCGTGCAGGCGCATGTCCGTGGAGACGTAGAGGGCGTCATCGTTCGGCGTTCCGGACAGTTTCTTGATATCCGATTCAAGGGCGTCCAATTCCGCGCGATCGATTGAAGCGGCGCACTCCCGTGCGGCGTACGGCTCGAGCAACATCCGCATCTCCCAGATGTACCGTACGTCTTCTTCGCGTATATCGATGACCTGGGCTCCCTTGTTGGGGATCAGCTCGACGAGACCGTCGGCTTCGAGCCTGACGAGAGCCTCTCGCACGGGGGTCGCGCTCACGCCGAACTCCTCCGCCAGGCGGTCGATGGCGAGAACCGAACGAGGCGTATAGCTGTTGTCGAGGATCAGTCCCTTGAGTGCTTCATACATCTGTTCACGCATCGAAACGGTTACAATTTTCTTCATGACAAACCTCTTTGCCTTTCGCAACAGCATTCCTATAGGATATATTCTGTGCAATGTATCATGAACTTCACAAGTTGAAAAGAAGTTTCCTTTCTGCTTAGATTTCGACTTGTCATTTTCTATCATCCATGCTATATAATATAGGATATATGATCAGTAATCCAGGAAAAATTTTCCGGGATACCGGGTATATGCATACTTGGCCGCCAGCGCGCGGCTTAAAGGCAGAGGGGGCAACATGCCGAGCGTAGCCGAGCACATCATACAGAGGTTCAAGGAATTGGGAATACGGCACGTGTTCGGTGTGCCGAGCGGATCCTGGCTGTATTATATGGAAGCCATGAGGAAATCCGACGTCGAGTTCGTACTCGTGAGCAACGAGGCCAGCGCCGGCATCATGGCCGACGTGTCCGCCAGGCTTACCGGCGTTCCCGGAGTCTGCTACGGCACGGTCGGCCCTGGCGCGACCAACCTGAGCACGGGCGTCGGCGGAGCCCTCCTCGACCGTTCCCCGGTTATCGCTTTGACAAGCGAACCGCCCGAGCCGATGCTGGGCCGGACAGTGCAGATGGCTATCGACCACCAGGCGCTGTACCGCCCCCTTACCAAGTTCACCTCGCGCCTCGCCCCCGACCGCGTCGACCAGGTTCTCATGCAGGCCGTGAGGATCGCCGTCTCCGAGGTACCTGGCCCCGTTCACCTCGGACTGCCCGAAGACCTGGGCCCGAGGCCGGCGCCAGAGAGCCAAGGCGCATTCACCCTGCCCCCCCGCGCATCGGTCGGCCCCACTGACAAGGACTCGCTCGCCGCGATGGTCAAAGCCTTTGGCAAGGCAAAGAAACCCGTCCTTGTCGTGGGGCTTAGCGCCGTGCGCTCTGGCATCGCCGACCTAGTAGTCGCGATCGCCGAATTTCATAGCGTCCCCGTGATCCTGTCGCCGATGGCCAAGGGCATGATATCCGAAAACCATCGCTGGTACGCCGGCGTGCTTTTCCACGCGTTGTCGGACAAGGTAGCCCTGACGCATGGCCAATCCGACTTGGTTGTAGGCATCGGCTATGACCCGATCGAGTTCAACTACGAGGACTGGATGCCCGACGCGCCACTCGTGCACATCGACACCATCCCCGGCGACATCGACCGCATAAAATGGCCGCGCGTGCTCGACGTGACCGGCGACATCCGACCCAGCCTCGAACGCCTCCTCGGCATGCCCGCCATCAGTTCGGGCTGGGACGTAGCGGCCTTGGCCAAGAGGCGGGCGGACATGTTCAAAGCGATGGAACCCGTGCCGGGCAGTTTCGGCGCAAAAGCCGCACTCTCGATCCTGCGCGAGGTATTGCCGCAGGACGGCATCATGGCGTGCGATGTAGGCGCTCATACGCACCTTATAGGCCAGATGTGGCGGACGCCGGCACCGGGACTGCAGTTGATGACAAACGGTTGGTCGTCGATGGGCTTCGGCGTTCCCGCGGCCATCGCTGCCAAGATATGCAGGCCAAAGCAGAAGGTCGTCTGCGTCACCGGAGACGGCGGCTTCCTTATGATGGCGGGAGAGATGGCAGTCGCGCGTAGAAGGAAGCTGGCGATGGTATTCGTCGTACTCGCGGACCGCAAGCTCGACCTGATACGAATAAAACAGGACAAGAAGCACATGGAAAACTACGGCACCGACCTTGACGAACCGGAATGCCCATCGGCGAACTATGTGTTCGGCGTGCCGGTGATTGTCGCAAATGACGCGGCCGAGTACCGCGCCGCGCTCGAGAGGGCCTTCGCGATGGACGGCCCGGTGATAGTCGAGGCAAAGATAAAACCAGGTGACTACGATGACATCATCCTGAGGAAACACAGGTAACGGGGGAAATAGCGATGGGAAGCAACGACAGTAAGCTTGGAGCGATCAGGGCGGCCGACCGGCTCGCCAACGTGCCCTTCTCGGGCATCCGCCGCGTTTTCGACAAGGTACGCGAACTCGAGGCGGCCGGACGCGACGTCATCCACTGGCAGATAGGCAGGCCGGACTTCGACACGCCGGAGCACATAAAAGAAGCGACGATCGCGGCCCTCCGCCGCGGCGAGGTGCACTACGCCCCGAACCTCGGCATCCCGTCATTGCGCAAGGCGATAGGCGAGCGCACGACCCTCGACGTCGGCGCCAAGGTCGAGGGCGACAAACAGGCGATAGTGATGACGGGCGCCAACGAGGCCATCCTCGCCACCGCTCTGGCCCTCATCAACCCCGGCGACGAGGTACTCATCCCCGATCCCAACTGGCCGAGCTACAAGTGGATCATCACGCTGGTCGGCGGCGTCCCTGTCGAGGTCCCGACCAACGAGGCCGGCGGCTTCCTCCTGACCGCGGAAGCTGTCGAGAAGTGCATAACCCCGAAGACGCGGGCGCTGTGCATCACCTCGCCGGGCAACCCGACCGGCTGCGTGCAGGACAAGGCGAGCCTCGAAGCGATAGCCAAGGTCGCGATCAAGCACGATTTGATAGTGATATCCGATGAAATCTACTCCCGCATCCATTTCGACGGCAAGGCCGCTGCCCCGAGCATCTACGCGGTGCCTGGCATGGCCGAGCGCACCGTCATCATCAACGGCTTCACGAAGACCTACGCTATGGACGGCTGGCGCATCGGCTGGACCGTCGCCTCCGAAGAGATCACGAAGATGATATACAAAGCGAGGCAGTACACCACGGTCTGCGTCAACACCTTCATACAGCACGGCGCGGCGGCCGGACTGTCCGGAGACCAGTCATGCGTCGACGCCATGGTCGCGGAGTTCGGCAAGCGGCGGATAATAATGCTCGACGGACTCAAGGCCATCAAGGGCGTCACGGTACCGGAACCGCTAGGGGCGTTCTACGTCTTCGCCAACGTCAAGTCGTTCGGGAAGAAATCCTCCGAGCTCGCCGACTGGCTCATCGACGAGCACGGTATCGCGACAGTCGACGGATCGATCTTCGGCCCCGCCGGCGACGGCTACCTGCGCATGGCCTACTCGTGCTCGACCGAAGAGTGCGCGCGCGGCGTCGCGAGACTCAAGACAGCGCTTGATTCGCTGCGCTGATACTGTAAGTTAAAGGAGACACGATTGAAGAACTATAGGGTTGCTGTTGTCGGCGCCATGGGCGCCGTTGGCACAGAGATGATCAAGACGCTCGAGCAACGCGACTTTCCCGTATCCGAGCTCGTACCGCTCGACATACCCTCGAACGAGGGCAAGACGGTCAAGTTCCGCGGCCAGGACGTCAGGGTGCGGGTAGCCAAGGAAAGTGCCTTCGTCGGAGTCGACGTGGCGCTCTTCTCCGCCGGCGCCGACGCGAGCCTCGTCCTCGCGCCGATAGCAGCGAATGAAGGCGCTATCGTCATCGACAACTCCAGCGCGTGGCGCATGGATGCCGCCATCCCGCTCGTCGTTCCCGAGGTGAACCCGGAGGCGCTCGACTCCCACAAGGGCATCATAGCGAACCCCAACTGCTCGACAATACAGATGCTCGTCGCGCTCAAGCCAATCCACGACGCCTTCACGATCAAACGGGTAGTCGTGTCGACGTACCAGGCCATCTCCGGCTCGGGCGCCGGAGCCATCGCCGAGCTAGGAGCCCAAGCGAGGGCGTGGGTAGCGGGAAAACCGTTGGAGGCCAAGGTCTATCCCAGGCAGATCCTCTTCAACGCCCTGCCGCATATCGACGTCTTCCTCGAGAACGGCTACACCAAGGAAGAGATGAAGATGGTCCACGAGACGCACAAGATCATGGACCCCAAGGTCCAGGTTTGCCCCACGGCGGTCCGTGTCCCCGTGTTCCGCGGCCACTCCGAGTCGATCAACGTCCAGACCGAGAAGCCGTTCACCGTCGACCAGATCCGCGGGTTGCTCCGGAAGGCGCCTGGCATCACCGTGATGGACGATCCTGCGACCCTGAGTTACCCCACACCGCTCGATGTCGACGGCAAGGACGACGTGTACGTCGGCCGCCTGCGCGCCGATCCCACCGTTCCCAACGGCCTCAACATGTGGGTGGTGTCGGATAACCTGCGCAAGGGCGCGGCGCTCAATGCCGTCCAGATCGCCGAGACACTGGTTGCGAGGAAGCTGCTCAAGTAAGTCCCGAATAGAGGTACCGCCCGTTTTCGCTTGTCCCGGAGACAAACGGGCGGTATCCTTCCATATATGAGTCCCATACTAACCATTGAAGGCCTTTCGAAGAACTATGGCCCTGTACAGGCCGTCGACAACGTCAGCTTCGAGATTCCCGAAGGCATATGCTTCGGCCCCCTCGGCCCCAACGGCGCGGGGAAGACCACGCCCATAGAGATCATGGAGGGCATCACCGCCCCGAGCTCAGGCAGGGTTCTGTTCCGTGGACAGCCGGTAGGCGCAAACTTCCGCAAGAAGGTCGGCATCCAATTCCAGAGCACCGCCCTGCCAGAATTTATAACCGTCCGCGAGACGCTCGAACTGTTCGCGTCATTCTACGAGTCGCCGCGTACGATGGACGAGGTCATACGGCTGTGCGCCCTCGAGGACATCCTATCCCGCGACAACCGCAAGCTGTCCGGAGGGCAACGCCAACGGATGCTCCTCGCGCTCGCGATACTGCCGAAACCGGAAGTCGTCTTCCTCGACGAACCTACGACGGGACTCGATCCGCAAGCCAGGCGCAACTTCTGGGATCTGATCGCGGGCATCAAGAAGGAACGCACGACGGTGATCCTGACCACCCACTACATGGACGAGGCCCAGGTGCTGTGCGAACGCATAGCCATCATGGATCGCGGAAAGATAATGGAGATTGACACCCCCGACGCCCTCCTCGAGAAACACTTCGAGGGAGTCCTCATCACCCTGCCCTACGACCACTGCTGCGAGGACTCGCTCGAAGGCTTCGACGGCCTCGTCGTCAGGGACGGCACGCTCGAACTACAGACCAATAACCTGGACAAGAGCCTCAACGATCTCATGCGCGCGCACGTGAACCTGGAAGGATTGTCGATCCACAAGCCCAACCTCGAAGACCTGTTCATCAAGTTGACGGGTAGCTCCTTGCGCAACTGAAGAAGGATGACACAATGGTGATAAAACAATTTTACGCGCTCTTCAAGGCCCGCAACATGGAGTTCGTAAGGGACAGGGGCACGTTTATCTGGAACCTCATGTTCCCGCTGTTCCTCGTGCTCGGCATAGCGTTCGCCTTCTCCGGAGGGGATGAGAAACTCTACAAAATAGGCATCGTCGGCACTGCGGACATTGACCTGCCAATTGTCACTATGGAGCAGATGCAGATCATCCCGTACGAAGACGCCGGCGCCGCTCTGCAGAAACTCGAGAGGCACCAGATAGACCTCGTTGTAGATTACGGGCGGCGGCAGTTTTCGATAAATGGAGAATCCAACAAGGGCCGCCTTCTTCGTGATCTTTTCATCGCCCAGCAAACTTCGGCGGCCCCCGCGGCCAAGTTCTCCGAGAATGCGGTGACAGGCCGCGCCACGCGGTACGTCGACTGGCTGGTCCCCGGGGTCATCGGCATGAACATGATGTTCTCCAGCCTCTTCGGAGTCGGCTATGTAATCGTGCGCTACCGCAAGAACGGCGTACTCAAGCGTTTCAAGGCCTCGCCCGTCAACGCAATAAACTTCGTAAGCGCGCAGGCCGCGAGCCGGCTCGTTATCGTGTTCCTGACCTCGGTGTTCGTCTTCACCGGCTCCAACCTGGTTTTAGGCTTCATGATGCGGGGCAGCTACCTGAACCTGCTCCTGATTACGGTGCTGGGCATCCTGTGCATGATCTCCATCGGGCTGGTGTTTGCCTCGAGGATGCGCAGCGAGGAGATGGCCAGCGGCATGCTGAACTTGGTCACCTTCCCGATGCTCGCGCTGTCCGGCGTGTTCTTCTCGCTCGAAGGCAGCCCGCCCATCCTCCGCACAATATCGCGCGCCTTCCCGCTCACCCACTTCATCGAAGCCGCGCGCAAGATAATGCTCGACGGAGCCGGCCTTGCCCAGATAGCGCCCAACCTGCTCGTGCTCGGCGGCATGACCGCCGCGTTTCTCCTCTTGAGCGCCGCGCTGTTCAAGTGGGAATAGGATTCAGCCGCAGGCGTATAGCCTCCGCTCAGAGCGCTGAGAATCTTGACAGGAGGTCCGGGGGCTGGACTCCGCCGTCCTTCGGCTCGAACTCGCCCGATTCCTTGTGGAACACGTACGCGGCGCCCCAGTCCCGGTAGTTGCGGATGACTTCGACAACGCTGCGGCCCACGTAATGGGCCTCCGCGTCCGTCATCGACGGATGCAGCGAGACGCGGACCCAGCCGGGCTTCTCGGAGAGGTCGCAGGCATCGATCATTTCGGTGATGTGGAGCGAGTCGGGCTTCTTGATGCCGAAGAGTATATGCCCATACGTACCCGCGCAGCTGCATCCGCCGCGCGTTTGCACGCCGAAGCGGTCGTTGAGCAGTCGCACTATGAGGTTATGGTGCTCGCCAGGCGCATACAGCGACAGGATGCCGAGCCGCGCCATGTTGCCGCCCTCGAGAAGCTTGACGGCGCCCTCCGCTTTGAACTCGCCTACGACGATGGCCTTGAGCTCTTCCTCGCGCTCCTGGATCTTGCCGATACCCATCGCATCCTTGAGTTCCATCGCGAGCGCAGCGCGTATCGCCTGGAGGAACCCGGGAGTCCCGCCATCCTCGCGCGCCTCTATCTCGTCGACGTAGGCGTGGGTGCCGAAAGGCGTCGTCCACTTCACCGTCCCGCCGCCCGGCTGGTCGGGCACGGTATTGCGGTAGAGCGAGTTTGCGAGCACGAGGATACCCGCCGAGCCAGGGCCGCCGAGGAACTTGTGGGGCGAGAAACTGATAGCGTCGAGCCTCTCCGCGGGATCCGCCGGATGCATATCGATCTCGACGTAGGGGGCGGAGGCGGCGAAGTCGATGAAGCAGTAACCGCCATATTTGTGCATGAGCGCCGCCATCCGTCGGTACGGCGTGAGCAGACCCGTCACGTTCGAGCACGCGGTGAAGGCGCCGATGAGCATGGGTCGGTCAGCGTTTTCCTTGAGTATGCGCTCCTGCCATTCGAGGTCCGGCAGGCCGGTAAGCTCGTCGCGCGGGACTATCCTCACGTCAACGTCGCATTCCTCCCAGGTGATCTGGTTCGAATGGTGTTCCATATGCGTGATGAGCACTAGAGGACGGGAGCCTTTTTGTTTCCGGACGCATCCTTCGGGTACCCGCAGCCCGAGCAACCGCTGCAGCTTGTTTATAGCCGCTGTCATGCCGGCGCCGGTGAATAAGAGCGAGTCTCCCGCCCCGGCGCCAATTTTTTCCCGAATTATCTCCCTCGCGCGATGGTATGCCCGCGTCATCGCGACGCCCGTGTAGGTGGTTTCCGTGTGCGTGTTGGCGACGAGCGGTCCCACCTCGCGGAGCATGAACTCCTCGATCGGATGGTACAGCCTCCCCGATGCGGTCCAGTCCGCATAGACTATAGGGTGGGAACTCCCGTCCGAGAGACGCATCTGGGCGTCGATGCCGACGATGCGCTCCCTATAGGGGGCGAAATAGGATTCAAGGCTCATTCATTCCTCCGATCAAGGTGCGCTTGCAGGAAAATCAGGCGTTCAACGCCGTAAACCATGACTAGTTCCTCGAAGATTGTGGCTGTCCACTCTTCAATACCGCGGGGAGCACATTGTGACTGCTGGCTATACTATCAAAGGTACCCCGGGACGCCCGGCCACAAGGTTCGAGGAACTATGCAGGAATTTGCGCGCCCCATGAAAAGCCTTGCGCGCGCCTCGCGTCGATATACGCCTATTTGCGCCTCCTGACGCCGAAAACGCATTGAAAACAGCCCGTATCCGGCTTTCTCACCGTTGGCACGGCTTGTGCATTGTTCACGGTAACTACAGAAAGAGGAGGCCGCAATGGTCAGAGCTCTGGGAGCTTTCTTCACGAAGATTGCGAAGAAATGGATAGCCGACGCGTTCGTATTCGCGATCGTCCTGACGATCATCGTCTACGTTTTGGGTATGGCCATCCAGAAGGCGTCGTTCTTCGACATGGCAACGTACTGGGGCAAGGGATTCTGGGGATTGCTCGGATTCTCGATGCAGATGGTCCTCGTGCTCGTCACGGGCAGCGCGCTGGCGATATCGAAACCGGTGCACAGGACGATGGTGGCGCTCGCCAGGATAGCCAACACACCGGTCAAGGCCATCGTGACCGTTACCCTCGTGATGGGTATCGGCTGCTGGTTCAACTGGGGTTTCGGCCTGATCGTCAGCGCCATCCTCTCGAAGGAACTCGCCAAGACAATCAAAGGCATCCACTATCCCCTGCTCGTCGCGAGCGCCTATTCGGGATTCGTGGTCTGGCATTCCGGCCTGTCCGGCTCCATCCCCCTCTCCATCGCGGCCAAGACGTCGGTGATGGAGAAGTTCGCCCACGGAGCGATAGTGCCGACGAGCGAGACGATCTTCTCGTTCCAGACCCTCGCCATCGTCGTCGCCCTCCTCGTCACCATCCCGATCATAAACGTACTGATGATGCCTAAAAAAAAGGAAGACATCGTCGAAGTGAACCCGGCGATATTCGCCGAGGACGATATCGAAGAGGCTCCGGTCAAGGCCCGCAAGGATATGCCCCCCGCCGAGAGGCAGGAGAACTCCTTCATCCTGTCGCTCATCGTCGTCGTCGTCGGCCTCGTCTTCGTGGTCCGCTTCTTCCTGAAAGGCGGCGCGCTCAGCCTCGATATCGTCAACTTCATCTTCCTGGTACTGGGACTCCTGTTCCACAGGACCCCGATCGCCTACGTGCGGGCGGTCGACAGGTCGATAAAGAACTGCGGCGGCATCGTCCTCCAGTTCCCGTTCTACGCGGGCCTCATGGGCATGATGGTCGATTCCGGGCTCGCGGCCACACTGGCCAACGCGTTCGTCGCGATCTCCACCCCGAAGACCTTCCAGCTGTTCACCTATTACGCCGGAGGAATCATAAACATGTTCGTACCGTCCGGCGGCGGCCAGTGGGCCGTCCAGGGCCCGATCATGATGCCCGCGGCCGAGGTTATCGGCGTATCGTACGGCCGAACCGCGATGGGCATAGCTTGGGGCGACGCATGGACCAACATGATCCAGCCGTTCTGGGCCTTGCCGCTCCTCGGCGTCGCCAAGCTGGGCATCAAGGACATCATGGGTTATACCGCCGTGATCTGCCTCTGGACCGGTATCGTGACGTCCATCGGCCTGTACTTCCTCTAGGAACTCCGCTCGAATGATCGGGGTCCGGCAATGCGCCGGATTCCGATCGACAAGCCCGCAGCCGTCGGCACGCACTCCGCGCCTCGTCGCGCCCGGGCTTGAATCAAGACTCTGCAGGAGCTGTAGATATGGTAGCGAAACCGATCGTTTCGGCTGAAAAAGCCGTGGATCTCATAAAAGAAGGGGACGTCGTCATGCTCGGCGGCTTCATGGGCTGCGGTTCCCCGCCGGGGCTCCTCGAAGCCCTCGAGAAGAAGGGGACGGGCAACCTGACTCTCGTGTGCAACGATACCTCGCTTCATAACCTGAAGACCGGGGAGATGACAGCGGTCGCCAGGCTCGTCGCCAGGAAACAGTTCAAGACGATGATCGTTTCGCATATCGGGCTAAACGGCGAAACCCAGCGCCAGATGAACGCGGGAGAAACCGAAGTCAAGCTCGTGCCGCAAGGAACCCTCGCCGAGGTAATCCGCGCCGCTGGCGCAGGGCTCGGCGGCATACTCACGCCGACCGGCGTCGGCACCGAGGTCCAGGCCGGCAAGAAGGTGATCGAGATCGACGGCAAGAAATTCCTGCTCGAAAAATCCCTCCGCGGCAACGTCGCCCTGATACGCGCGAAAAAAGCCGACAAGGCGGGAAACCTCACTTACGACAAGACGGGCCGCAACTTCAATCCGCTGATGGCCAGCGCCTGCGACATCGTGATAGTCGAGGCGGACGAGATAGTCGAGATAGGCGAACTGGACCCTGAAACCGTCGTCACGCCCTCGGTCTTCGTGACGCACCTGGTCCAGGCCAAGGCCTGAGAGGAACATCATGGAATACGTACCAAGCAAAGAAAACATAGCGAAGCGCATAGCGCGCTTCTTCAAGACCGGCGACGTCGTCAACCTGGGCATCGGGCTCCCGACGCTCGTCGGCAACTATATCCCCGGCGACGTCACGATCGTGCTGCAGTCGGAGAACGGCTTCCTGGGACTCGGGCCCGCGCCAGAAAAAGGCAAGGAAGACCCGATGCTGACGAACGCCGGGGCCGGCCTCGTGACAATACTGCCCGGCGGTTGCTACTTCGATTCGGCGACCAGCTTCGGCATCATACGCGGCGGCCACCTGGACTATACGGTGCTCGGCGTGCTCGAGGTCGACCAGGAGGGCAACCTGGCGAACTACATGGTCCCCGGGAAGATCGTCCCCGGCATGGGCGGCGCTATGGACCTTACCGTCGGCGCCAAAAAAGTGTTCGCCGCGACTCAGCACTTCGAGAACAACGGCCGATCAAAGCTGCGCAGGAAATGCACCTTGCCGCTGACCGCCGTCCGCGAGGTCGACTACGTAGTCACCGACATCGGCTTCTTCGAGGTCCAAGGCGGCGCGTTCGTCCTCAAGGAATACTTCAAGCCGTACACAGTCGAATTCATACTGGAGAAGACCGACGCGGACATAGTCGTCGACGGGGATTGCGTCGAGGTCGACCTGGGTTGATCCCGGCGACAGGAGAGGATACATGAGCAAGGCAAGCATCATCGGCGCGTATAATACCGCCTTCGGATCGTTCGTCAAGAAAGACAAGGAAACAAGGGAGGTCACCGACCTCAAGTCGATATACGAGCTCATCAACGAGGCGGGGCGCGGCGCGCTCGAGGACGCCGGCGTAGAGGGCGCCAGGATCGACGGCATATGGATGGGCAGTTGCTCGCCGTCTCTGTTCGCCAACCAGGAGCACCTTGCGCCGACCGCGCTCGAGGTCGACCCGGTAGGCCTCAGGTTCAAGTCGGCCACCCGTTGCGAGGACGCGTGCGCCAGCTCGTCGGTCGCGCTGTACAACGCCCTGTACGCAGTCGAGTCGGGGCGCTGCGAGACAGCCCTGGTAATCGGCGTCGAGAAGATGAACCTTCTCGACACAAAGGGCGTGACCCACGCGCTCGCGTGCTCGTCGCACTGGGCGAGCGAGGGCGCGATGGGAATGACCTTTCCCGGGCTCTTCGCCGAGTACGCGAAAGGCTACCGCGACCATTACAAGATTTCCGACGGGAAACTTGCCGGGATGCTGGCGGCGGTCGCGGCGCTGTGCTACCGTAACGGGCTTGACACCCCGCTGGCGCACTTCGGCAAGGGCTCTCCCGCCGACAGGCTGGGGCTGTCGGCGGCCGCCGCGATACTCGGCCTGCCTGAAGAGAAAAACCCGATGATAGCGCCGCCCCTGCGCCTCCACGATTGCTCGCTGGTTTCCGACGGCGCCGCCGGACTCGTGATAACGAGAACCGACATAGCCAGGAAGCGCGGCAAGCCTGTCGTCGAGATAGCGGGCATCGGGCACACGAGCGAGCGCATGGCGATAAACATCCGCCCCAACATGTGGGAGCTGATGGCCGCGAAGGAAGCCGTCAGGAAGGCCTTCTCGGAAGCCGGCGTCAAGAGCGGGGACATCGAGCTGGCCGAGGTGCACGACTGCTTCACCATCAACCAGATACTATGCACCGAGGCGCTCGGCCTGTCCGCGGACGGCAAGGCGGGCGACGATTACCTGGCCGGCCGCTTCACCCGTGACGACAGGGTCTGCGTCAATCTCTCGGGGGGCCTCAAGGCGAAGGGACACCCCGTCGGCGCGACCGGCGCCTCGATGCACGCGCTCCTGTACAAGCAGCTCGTCGGCAAGCCGATAGGCGCGGCCCCGGCAAAGGGAGCGCCAAAGGTCGGCGCCGTGCTCAACGTCGGCGGCTCGTCCGTGACCAACTGCGTCACGGTGCTCAGGCGCCTGGACTGAGGGGAGAATCCCCGTCTGACAGGGACTCGTGGCGGGGCTAGCGATTGGGAGTCATTCCCCAATGGTTTGCCCTTCCCCTTCCGCCATCCAATCGTCTCCTACAGCGTGTCCACCAGTTCCCAGCTTGAGGCCTTGTTGCCCCTGGTCACGGTGTCGGTGCTCAATGACTCGACGAGGCCTTGCTTTATCACCGAGAGGGCCTTGTCGATGTCGGTAATGCGGAACACGAAAATCGCCTTGCCCTCGTGCTTCTCCCCGAAACCGTAGACGTATTCGATGTTCAGCCCGTTGTCCTTCAGAATTGTAAGCACTTTGAGCAGGCCGCCCGGCCTGTCGTCCGCCTTGAGCGCGAATACGTCGACTTCATGCACGAAATACCCTTTTTCCCTGAGCACCTTCAAGGCCAGTTCGGGTTTGTCGAGTATCATGTGGACGCCGCTCCACTCGGCCGCCTCGTTTACGAAAAAGCTGCGGATATCGATCTGGTTGCGCATGAGAAGGTACGTCAGTTCGAACAGCATGCCTTCCTTGTTCTCTAGCACCACGCTTGTCTGCTTTATTTTCATTGTCCCTCCATGCCGCCGATCCGTTTGTCCCGTGACGCGCGGCGGCACTTCCAGTATGTCCCCGGAGCTGTATTATTTCCAGAGCTTGACGGCGCTATTCCGGCTCCCCTTTTTTCCGTGACAGCGGCAGCACGTAGTTGCCGTAGGCCTCGTGGCTGCCGTGCACGAAGTGCGTGTCGTAGGCGTCCTCGAGCTGGTCTGGGGTAAGTATTAGCTCCG
>CAZKJA010000031.1:10796-17153 GCA_964552925.1 uncultured Treponemataceae bacterium | reverse complement strand
GCCGCTCGCCGTCATCCAGGCCGGGTTTTCGGGATCGAGCCGCGGCCGGATCGGATCTCGCGCGAAGTCGTGGTCCGCGCCGCTACCGGCCTGGGGAACCATGTCCAGGTGGGCCTGCAGCATTATGCCCGTGCTCCCGGAGTACCCCGCGCTCGCGCTCTTGCGGATGACAAGGTTCAATGAATCATCGAGGGCGACCCCGAATCCCTTGGCGCCGGCCCAATCGGCTAGATGCCGGGCCAAGGCTGCCTCATGATGGGATGCATGCGGCACGGCGCAAATATCAAAAAAATGTTTCCAGACATGTATGGGTTCAAGGTTGTGCAAATCCATGTTGAGCTCCCTGTACTACAATTTTAGCACGGAACCAGTCATAAATAAACGAAGGATCATGCTCGGTGTGACCGGCATCACCATATACCCGTCATCCTTGCGTAGGTTGCATCGCCGCATTACGATTATGACGGATCGCGATCATAGGAGGCCGACGTGGGCGATAAAAGCGTTTTGAGCAAAAAGAATTACCTGGATGAGTTGGACAGGCTCACAGTGGAACTCGTCAAGCTGCAGGAATGGGTCAAAGCCAAGGGTCTCCGGATCGTCGTGCTGTTCGAAGGCCGCGATGCCGCCGGCAAGGGTGGCGTGATCAAGGCCATCACCGCTGGTCTCAACCCCCGCTTCGCACGCATAGTCGCCTTGGCGGCTCCGACCGAGAAGGAGAGGACACAGTGGTACTTCCAGCGATACGTGGCCCAGCTGCCGTCCGGAGGCGAGATAACATTCTTCGATCGCAGCTGGTATAACCGCGCCGGCGTCGAGAAGGTGATGGGTTTCTGTACGGACGAAGAGTACGCCGAGTTTGCCAGGACCGTGCCGGATTTCGAGCGGATGCTGCAGCGGGCCGGCATAATCCTCATCAAATACTGGTTCAGCGTAAGCGATGAAACCCAGGAAGAACGGTTCCGGGACAGGATGGAAGATCCCGCGAAGCGCTGGAAGCTGTCCCCGATGGATATGGCGGCGAGGAGCAAGTGGGTAGACTATTCGCGGGCCAAGGACGCGATGTTCGAGTTTTCCGACTTGCCCGATTCGCACTGGAACGTCGTGGACGCGAACGACAAGTATTGCGCCCGTCTCAACGTAATAACGCACTTTCTGGCCCGCGTTCCCTACAAGGATCTGACGCCTGAGTCAATCGAACTGCCTGCTCGGCAGAAAGCCGGCAAATACGCGCGGCCGCCCATCGACAGCCAGAAATGGATACCGCGGGTCTACCCGCGTCCCGGGGATCTCAAGGATGCTGATGGTAAGGAAAAAGCGCCCGGCGAAGGCCCGGCGAAAATAAAGGTCGAGCGAAAGGCCGAGGGGAAAAAGGGCGGGAAGAAAAAGAGCAGGAAAAAGTAAGCTATAAATGCAGGTCGTACAGCCTGCGCGGCCTTCCGGTCTTCGATTTGCTTTCCAAAGCCACCACCTCCGCCTTGCCGGCCGCGGCGATGCCCTGCAGTATACGCCTGGCGCTCCTCGTGCTCAGGTCGAGCCCCGCGGCCAGTTCCTCGACGTCGAATCGCGTCTTCCTGGTCATCCGCATAAGCGATCGTATCTTCGTGATGTAGGAAGCGCTCAAGCCGGAGTCACGCGCGATTTTCTGTACCTCCTCGGATGCATCCGACAGGCTGTATTCCAGAGTCTGCCCCGGCGAGGCCAATGGTCCCATTATCGCTCCGTCCACGTCCACTGAAAACATGCTGGATTCCGGGGTGGAACACGAGCGGTCGAGGGCCTTGCGGGCGTTGGCCTCGGCGTTGAACGCTGTGACGCCGAAGCCGAGTCCGCCCGAGAATTCGATTCTTGAGTTGTCGGCCGATTTCAGGAGGTTCCGCAAGCCTTGGTCCTCATCGAGCGTGCCCCGGGTCGCATAAAGGATGTATTCGTCATGGCCGGACGGGAACATCGAGCTGTATATTCCCTTGGCATAGTCTATAAGCAGGCTTTCGAACGCGTTCTTTTTTCGCAGGAAATCATATTCCGTGGCCGTCGATGCCGAACCGCTGCGCAGCCGGAATATGATCATTGCTATCTGGTACGATTTCAGCTTGGTCGCTTCGGCGATATATATCGCCTTTTGCAGGCATTCCCGGATGATGTGCTTGTCCGGGTATATCTTGTAGCACGGTACCGCCGTCGCCGCGAGAATCCTTTGCGTCTTGCTTAGCCCCGTCATCGCGACATCCGTCTTGCCGTCCCTGTACAGGGACGCGTGCATTTCGGCCAGCGCCTCGTAGCTGGTATCCTCTTCGTAAAGGAGCACTTCAAGCGCCTTGAACGTGAAACCCAACTCTTCGACGGCCTCTTCCACGTCTTCCCGGAATACCGAATCCACGCTCACCCTGTCGAAGCGCATTCCCTTGTCGCGCATATCCCAGAGCGGCCTGATGACGCTCGTGCCTACGCGAGGTATATAGATGCACGGAGTCTCGATGGCATTGGCGTTGTGCACTATCCTGTATGGGATGATCCCCGAGAACAGTATGACGTCGACGAGGCTTTCCAGCTCTTTTGCCAGCTGGATGCTCTCCCGCTTGTCGGCGTATACCTTGGGCACCAGTTCCACGCGGTCCGCGAATCTCGAAGCGGTCCGGACTATCCGCTGCAGCGAATCCTCCGGACCTATCAACCCGATGCGTGTTTTCATCCTGCGGACAGCATCCGCGCCAGATTGAGGAAGGTCAAGGCCGCTGCCGGCAGGTCCCGCTCGCTGAAGTCGAACAGCGGCGCGTGGTGCGCGTCCTTCAGGTTGGTGCCGAAGACCACGTACAGGGCCTTGCCGCCGCGGCTGGTCACCCTGTCCATCATGAAGCTGAAGTCCTCGCTGCCGCCGAGCGGCAGCGGGGTCTCGATCACGCGTTCGTAGCCGGCTTCGCGAGCCGCTTCGGAGGCGATCGCCATAAGGCCGGGGTCGCTTTCCGCACCCATCGCCTCGCCCATCTTCTCCACCCGGACGCCGACGCCGAACGCGGCGCCGATATTCTCGGCTATCCTTATAGCCTCGCCTGCCATGTACTGGTTGAGTTCCGAGCTCTCGCCCCTCGTCTCGAGGGCCAGGAAGGCCTTCTCCGGGATGACGTTGCGCCCGCTGCCCCCTGAAATCTTGCCGATGTTGACGCGGGTCGCGCCGCCGGAATGCCTTGAAATGCCGTTGATGTGCAGCGCCGCCGAGGCGGCGGCGAGGATCGCGTTCCTGCCCAGTTCGGGATTGGCCCCCGCGTGGGCTGACTTGCCGGTAAAGTGCATGTCCAGCTTGGTCGTCGACAGGAAACTCCCGACTCCGCAGTAGAAATTGCCGGATCCCTGGGGGATTATGCCTATGTGGCCGGCGATGACGTTGTCGACGTCGTCGAGGAAGCCGCTCTCCGCTATGCTCCTGGCGCCGCGTACGCCTTCCTCGGCAGGCTGGAACACAAGCTTGACAGTACCGCTCCAGGCGCTTCTGTCCTCCGCGAGCAACCGGGCGAGGGCCAGGCCGATGGAGGCGTGCGCGTCGTGCCCGCACGAGTGCATCGCCCCTTCGTGCATCGACGCGAATCCCTCGCGGACCGGCGCGTGTTCCGGCGCCGCCGATTCGTTCACGTCGACTGCGTCGATGTCGAAACGGAACGCGTTCACGGGGCCTTCCCCGTTGGCCAGGACGCCAGCGACGGCTGTGAACCCGCCTTCCATGCGCGCTAGCAGGGAAGGATCGGCTCCTTCGGAAAGCGCGCGGTTGTAGCAGGCGTCGAGGATCGTCCTGGCGGGGACGCCCATGCGGTGTTCCGCGCTCATTATGTCCTTGCCGACCAGGACTTCCCAGCCGGCGTCCTTAAGCGAATGCGCGATGCGGGCCGCGGTCCAGAATTCGGTAAAGGCGCTCTCCGCGTGCGCGTGGAACGCCCTGCGGTCGGCGATGAGTTGTCCGGCCAGGCGTGAACTGTCCATACCCACGGTTCAGCCCTCCTCGCCCATATCGAGGGCGCATCGGACGAATACCCTGACGCCGATGCCGAGCGCGGATTCGTCGAAATCGTAATAAGGGTTGTGCGGTTGCGCAGGCATCTCGCCCGGCTTCCGATACCCGAGGAACATGTACGCGGAAGGCACTTCCTTGGCGAAGAAGGCGAAGTCTTCGCCTCCCGGGGCAGGACGGAGTACTTCGACGTAATTACTGCCGCCCAAGGCTTCCACAATGCCTGCCTTGGCCTTCTCGTATACCCCCGCGTCGTTGACCAGGGGCGGGTAGGTAAGCCTGTAGTCGACCGCGGCCTCGCCGCCGAGCGCGTCTGCCGTCTTTGTCGCGATAGCGATGACGCGGTCCCGTACTTTCAGGCGTACGCCCTCGTCGAATGTGCGGACCGTGCCCCTGATAACGGCGGTCTCCGGTATCACGTTGTACCGCGAGCCGCCCTGGAACACGCCGACGGTTACCACGGCGGCTTCGAACGGGTCGACGTTCCTCGCCACAACGCTCTGCAGCGCCGTCACTATATGGCTGCCTATAAGTATCGGGTCTATCGCGGTGTGCGGCATCGACGCGTGCCCGCCCTTGCCCTGGATGGTGATTATAAAGGGATCCGACCCGGCCATCATCGACCCTGGTCTGGTCCCTACTTTCCCCAGTTCTATGTCGGGCCACAGGTGCATGCCGAGCATAAGCTCGACATCGGGATCCTTCATCACTCCGTCGCGGATCATGTACTGCGCTCCGCCGCCGTTGGGGGCGTCTTCCTCGGCCGGCTGGAACACAAGCTTCACGGTGCCGTGCAGCTCGTCCCGCATGCCGGCAAGAACCCTGGCGACGCCCAGCCCCATGGCGGTGTGGCCGTCGTGGCCGCACGCGTGCATCATGCCAGGCACTGTCGAGCGGAAGTCGTGGCTCGTCATCTCGTCCATCTCGAGGGCGTCCATGTCGAAACGGAGACCGATGGTCTTGCCGGGGAGCTTCCCCCTGATGATTCCCGCGACGCCGGTGGCATGGTAGCCGGTCTTGCATTCGACGCCGAGTTCCTTGAGCTTTTGCACGACGAGGGCGGAGGTGAGGACCTCGGCTCCACCCTTTTCGGGATGCCTGTGTATCGCGCGCCGTATGTCTATGATCCAGGGAAGCGCGTCCTGGACCCGGGTACGTATCGTGTCATTGTTTATCATTGTGGCTCCTGGGGTAATGGACGATGGAAGAGGGCGGATCCGGAGGGAGCCCCCCATTGGGCGAGTCCCCCCGGATCATGCTGGAAGAACGATTACATGTAAATAGCCGCGCCCGGGCCGAGCGGCAGCTTGAATACCATCCATACCACGAGCTGGATCAGCCAGACGATGCCGAATACGAGGCTGTACGGGATGCTCATCGCCATCACGGTGCCGATGCCCGCGTCTTCATCGTATCGGCGGATGAAGCCGAGCAGGATCGGGAAGTAGGGAAACAGCGGCGAGATGTTGTTGGTTACCGAGTCTCCGATGCGGTAGGCGACCTGCGCGAAGGCCGGCGAATACCCGAGCATCATGAACATAGGCACGAACACCGGCGCCAAAAGCGCCCACTTCGCCGATCCTGAACCTATGAACAGGTTGACGAAGGTGGTGAACAGTATCACCAGGACGATCATCGCGATGCCGGTGAAGTTCCATGCCTTCAGCAGGTTGCCCAGCGATACCGCGAGTACGAGGCCCATGTTCGACCAGTTGAAGTAGCTGACGAACTGCGCGATCACGAACACGAGCACTATGTAGCCGGACATGTCCTTCATCGCGTTCGTCATGTGCTTGGCCACGTCGCCGCCGTTCTTTATGGTTCCGACCTTGCGGCCGTAGACGATGCCGATAAGCAGGAACCACAGGAATATGAAGGCGATGATTCCGTTGAGGAATGGCGAGGGGACGAGTCCGCCCTTGTCGTTCCTGAAAATCGAAGCCTTCGGCCACAATATAGCGACGACGCCGACCCAGTAAAGGATCGACGCTATGCCCACGTTACGGAGGCCCTTTTTCTCGTCGGCGGAAACTTCCATGGTCATTTCCTGGACCGCGAAACCGGCTTTCGGGGTGTAAGGACCCATCTTCTTCTCGACGAAAAGCGTCGTCCAGACGCCCGCGGCCGTCAGGAGCAGGGTCGACACGATCATGAACCAGTAGTTGACGGCCGGCGACACTGTCATCGTGGCGTCGACTATCTTGGCGGCTTCCTGCGTGATACCAGCGAGCAACGCGTCTGTGCCGACTATCAAAAGATTGGCGGTGAAGCCGGCGCAGGTGGATGAATAGCCTATCGCGATACCGACGAGGGGGTTGCGCTTGGCCGCGTAGAAAATCGCGCCCGCCAGCGGCGGG
>CAZKJA010000031.1:0-10786 GCA_964552925.1 uncultured Treponemataceae bacterium | reverse complement strand
TATCACCGCCGCGTCGGAGGCGATGTTGCCGCAGATGCCTACGAGGAAGATGATCGGCACGAGAAGTTGCCTGGGGGCCGCCATGATGAATCGCTTCATCATGGTGTTCATCAAACCGACCTGTTCGGCCAAGCCTATGCCGAGCATCATAGTCAGCACGAGGCCGAGCGGGGCGAATCCTACGAAGTTCTTTGTCAGGTCGATGAACATGTACCGGATGCCATCGGGTGACAGGAGGCTCTTGATGACGACCATCGCATCCTTCGACGGATGCTTGACCTCCACCTTGAGGGCCGCGAAGATCGCGGACAGGACGATGACCGCTACCATCAGGATCACGAACATCATGAACGGATGCGGCAGCTTGTTGCCCGTCCTTTCGACCCAATCGAGGAAGCGGTAGAATAACGGCTTCCTCGCACTCTTCTCTTTTGCCATGCTCTGCCTCCAGGTAATTTGGTGTTACGGCCATATTCGTGACATGGCCGATATTGCTTGATACCACGGTTTTGCACCGAGGTCAATAAAAAACGTTCCGGGCTCAGTTTGAACTGGTACCCGGAACGTTTTGATTGCGTGGAAAGATGTCTGTCGACGGTTGTTCCTGCCGGTTTTCCTACCTTGCGCCGTATTTGTCGAAGATGAAGTCGATGTCCTTGTCTCCGCGGCCGGACAGGTTGACTAGAATCGACTGCCGGGGGTTCGCCTTTGCGTGCTTGAAGGCGTACGCGACGGCGTGGGCGCTCTCGAGCGCGGGGATTATGCCTTCCTTCTTGCTGAGCTCGTAGAAGGCGTCGACCGCTTCGTCGTCGGTGACCGACTTGTACTGCACGCGCTTTATGTCGTGGAGCATCGAATGTTCCGGGCCGACGCCCGGGTAGTCGAGTCCGCTGGCGATCGAATAGACGGGGGACGGCTCGCCTTTCTCGTCCTGCAAGAGCAGGCACTTGAAGCCGTGGATCATGCCGGGCTTGCCGTACGTGATAGTCGCGGCGTTGTCGCCGGTCTTGGTGCCCCTGCCCATCGGCTCGACGCCGATCAGATCGACGTTCTCGTCATCGATGAACGCCGAGAATATTCCCATCGCGTTGCTGCCGCCGCCGACGCACGCCATCACGTTGTCCGGCTCTTCCCCGGTCATCTCGAAGAACTGCTCCTTGGCTTCGATGCCGACGACGCGCTGGAACTCGCGTACCATCATCGGGAAGGGGTGCGGCCCGACCACGGAGCCGATGCAGTAGATGCTCGTTATCGGGTCGACCATGTACGCCTCGAACGCCGAATCGACGGCTTCCTTCAGCGTCTTGAGCCCGCGCGACACCGGAATGACCTTCGCTCCCAGGATCTTCATCCGGATGACGTTGGGGTGCTCCTTCTTGATGTCGACTTCGCCCATGTGTATCTCGCACTCGAGGCCGAAGTAGGCAGCCGCGGTGGCGAGGGCGACGCCGTGCTGCCCGGCTCCCGTCTCGGCGATGAGCTTCTTCTTGCCGAGGTACTTGGCGAGCAACGCCTCGCCCATGCAGTGGTTGAGCTTGTGCGCGCCAGTGTGGTTGAGGTCCTCGCGCTTCAGGTATATCCGCCCGCCGTACTGGTCGGACAGCCGTTTGGCGAAGTACACCGGCGTTGGCCTGCCCTGGAAATGCTTGCGTATGCTCCGCAGCTCGGATATGAACTCGTGCGACTTGCTTATGGAGTAGTACGCGTCGGTTATCTTTTCCATCTCGGACTGGATCGCCGGCGGCAGGAAGCTCCCGCCGTACTGCCCGAAATTGCCTTTTGTGTCCGGGAAGGACTTGAAATACTCGCGCATGTTTGTTTCTCCTTGTAAGAACGTGAGGGGAGGATACACGGATTATTCGTTACTGTCAATAGAAACATCTGTGAATCGACCAGAGTACCGGAATAGGTGCTAAAGGCGCTTACGCTGATTGCTCCGGGTACATTTCCTGTATGTGTTTGATGCTCGGCAGGATATCGAAAAATATTTCCACGAGCTCAGGGTCGAATTTTTTCCCCTGCTGCCGGCGCAATTCGACGTGGACGTCCTCTTCACTCCATGCTTCCTTGTACACCCGTTGGGAAGATAGGGCGTCGAAGACATCGGCCAGTGCCACTATCCGGCCGACCAAGGGAATTTCCTCCCCTTTCAGACCCGCGGGCTTTCCGCTTTCGTCGGTCCTGGTCGCCGAGCCGGTCTGGAGGTCGATCCAGCCGGGATATCCGGATCCGTCCCAGCTCTCGTGATGGGTCAGGGCGACCGCGGCTGCAGTCGCATCCAGGGTTGACTGGGGATCGTTGAACAACCGGGCGCCGAGCAAGCTATGGGTCTGCATGACCGCGTATTCTTCAGGGGTGAAACGGGCGGGCTTCTTCAGTATCTGGTCCGAAATGGCTACCTTCCCGACATCGTGAAGCATGGCCGCAATTTTAAGCGTATCGCGGGCTTTTTCCAACTCGCTGGCTTCAACCTGGTGTTGATATCCCCAACGGTCGTAGATTTCCACGGCGTAACCGGCGACCCGGTTGACGTGGGCGCCTGTTTCCTTCGGGTCCCGTAATTCGGACATACGGATCATCCTGAGGATCATGGCACGATTCAGGTACGCCCGCTGTAAAGCCACCGTAGCATTGGAGGCAAAATGACGGATCAAGAGCTCGTCCGCTTTTTTAAAGGGTATTGTTTTGCCATTCTCGTTTTGGGCGTTCATCACCTGGATCACACCCAAAAGCACGCCCGCGGCAGTTTTCAAGGGTACCGTCAAATTCGATGTGGTGGTATATCCGGAAATGCGATCGTACGACGTGTTGTACGAATAAGGCGCATCGGGGGGGATATTGTATACGTCCGTCACGTTAACCAATTCCTTTGTCAACGCGCAATAACCCGAAATCGTTTTCTCGTCGATAGGTACAGAGAAGACAGAATAGATCAACTTTTGGTTAGGGGGTAGTTCCTTCCGCTTGGAATCGTTCTGGGCGTATTTGATCACGAGTGTATCTTTTTCCTTAACATAGATCGAGCCGGCGTCTGCGTGTACGACCTTGCGGGCTTCGAGGAGTATTCTCTCCAGGAGCAAATCCAGGTCCTGTATCTGATGGTTGAGCTCGGAATCGATTTTGATTATGGATTCAAGCTTGCTTTTCTCCAGCTCGGCGGTACGATCCCCCACAACGTGCAACAGGATACTCGTATACCCCACCCCGTAACCAACGGTGTAGATGACCCCCACCAGGGTATCAAGCCACCTCGCATAGTCCGACGGATAGGGGGAAACGAATTGTGGCGCTATTTTTTCCACCGTGATGAGCGCAAACAGGTGGAGTATGGTCACTGACAAAACGAGGCGTTGCGTGCGGCCGTGCATGATCGAAACACCAGCTAAAATTGGCACGATATAGAAGTAGGGCATTGCCCCTTCGAGCCCGTCGCTTGAGAACCAGATGAACGTTACCGGGAACAGGAAGAACACGTAGAGTAGGGGTGCGATTAAACGTGAAAAGCTCTTCTTGATCCGGACCAGGTAGTAGCCGAACAATGAGGCCGCGGTTACCACGAGTGTACTTTCCGCTGCCGGGAATGGAATCCGGAGCAACAAATTCTCCAGCGTCAGCAAAACACCTATGAAGGCGCTCGACACAAGTACCCAGTTGAGAACCTGGTATTCCAGGGCAAAATCCTTGTTGTGCCCGCACAGCAAAGCAATCCACCGTGTGCTTCGGTTTCCCTTGACTGTGCTTGTATTTTTTTCAGGTGACATATTTTATGCCTCCGATACAGCGGGGAACCGTTTTTCTCCGATGGATGAATTTTAGCAGGTACCATCTGTTTGTCAAGGATGCGGGGCAGGTCAATCAGTTGGTCATGCGCTACCTGAAGCCCCTCATGTCGTTTGTGGCGGACGCGCGCGACCCGGACAAGGCCAAAGCCGCCGCCATATCATGCCGTGGACGGTGGGTACTTTGGCGTACTGCGCGACGCGCGGCTGGGAAGCCGAGAGCGGCATACACGTGTCCAATGGAATCTTGACCAAGATGGTCACGGGCTTTTTGCCGGCGAAATACGTAACGTTCTTCATCAACCTGATCATGCAGGAGTCCAAGCGCAACCTGGGCGTGAACGACATCCGCCCCACGGTGGCTCGATTCAAGGCTGGAATACCTTCAAGCGCGCCGCTTGACCCTGTTCTCGTCCATGGCGACTATCGCGGGCGATCCCCGGCGTACGGCTATCATTTCAGCGAGTATGGCGACAGCCAGTTCCTCCGGCGTTTCGGCTCCGATATCCGCGCCGACAGGCGCCCTGAGGGCGGTTACTTTCTCTGGCGCGAAGCCGTCGGCGACCGCCTGGTCGAGTATCATCCTCGTCTTCCGCCTCGATCCCATGAAACCCGCATACCGGTACTCCCGCTTCAGGATGGCGCGTACGCATTCAAGGTCGCTGGAATGGCTGGGGCTGACGACTATCGCGTAGGTGGAGGCGCCGAAGGGATACCAGGCGACGATGTCGGCGAATTCACCGAGCTTCGTTTCGGTTCCGGCAGGGAAGCGGGCGGGGTCGACGAATTCCTTGCGGGAATCGCCGACGCATACGCGGAATTCAAGGTCAGTGGCGAAACGCGCCAAGGCCTTGCCCACGTGGCCCCCGCCGAGTATCAGCAGCCTGTCCTGGGGTGTGAATGGGTCGTACAGGAACCCGTCCGCCGGGGAAACCAGTGGAAGTCCGGTATCGAAAGCCGTCCGTAGAGCGGAACGATCGATAGAATCATCCGATCCGTACTCCGCGCGCCCCTTCGCGTCGGCTACCGCGATGATCCTGCCCGCCTCGGCGCCTTCGAAAGAGCCGACGATGACGACCGGTATGCCCCCTTCGAGCCGCGCGGACGCGGCACGGAAGGCGGCCTTGTCGGCGACTATGAATATCGCCAGGGTGACGGTTCCCCCGCAAATCGGCGCGTCGCCATCGGCCTGCTCGCCGAGCATCTCCACGACGATGCGGCCCGAAGCGCCGTTGGCGATGCGCTCGAGGGCGCTCTCAACCGCCCGCTTTTCAACGTAACCGCCGCCGATCGTACCCTTTGAACCGCCGTCGGGGAATACGAGCATCTTCGAACCGGGATGCCTCGGCGCCGAGCCCTTCGTATCGATGACGATGACCAGGGCGGCTGTACCCGTAGTCTCCGAAACAAGCTTGATCAGTTCGCTGGCGTGCATGGTGATGCTCCTATCCTCTCGACCGTGGCAGGTTTGTAGTTTACCATCGGCACGGTCTCGCCGTCACGCGATGCGATATGGGAGTCTCAACTTGACAAGTCATGGACTCGGCTCCTACAGTGTTCGGAGGCTCGTTTCGTCAGCCGGGTTCGATGGCTTCGGCCTCGCGCTCGCGTTCAGCGAGAACCAGTTGCACGGAGCGCTCGGATGGCTCGAGGCGAACGTCGGTGCCATGATCGAAAGGGGCTAGCTATGCGGGATATGCCGCCGGGCGTGCGCGCCAAAGTCTACGGACCGGAATATATGTCGGACTCGTTCGCCGTTTCCGGCGCGGTGAAACTGCCGGGGAGCTTCAGCTACGAGCAGCTGCTCGGCCGGCCGCGCGTCACGGTGGATGGATTCGTGGTCTACTGCGGCTCTGGCAGGGTCAAGGACGTCCCCCGCACGCTCGCCGGGGTGCTCCTCCGGGACCTTCTCGACGAGACGCGCGTCATCCTTGACGACCACGAGGATCCGAACCTGACCTATATCGTCGCGACGGGCAAGGACGGGTACCGGGCCTTGTTTTCCTGGCATGAGCTCTTTAACAGTCCGGTCGGTGATGGCGTCATCGTCGTGCTCGAGAAGGACGGCCTGCCGCTCGGAGCCGACGAAGGCAAGCTGTGCCTCGTCTCCTCCAAGGATGAGCGCCCCGGTCCCAGGCGGATACGGTACCTGGCTTCGGTCGACGTCCGCCGGATCTGAACCGGGAGTCTCCGGCCGGTAAATGCGATCGATCCATCCGTGAAGGCTACCGGCAAGTTTTCGCCTCCACCGCTTTTTTGCGTTTGTTCCATCCATGTACTATCATGGTCGTCATGGAACATATGAATAGCAGACACGTACAACAATCGGTCGGAGCGTTGCGGATCAAGGTTTTCGCTGCTCTGTACGGATCGCTCTTTGTTTTTCTCGTGCTGAGCGAGTTCATCAACGCGGCGTACAACCCCAAATATGACCTGCTGGGCCTGAGCCTGCTCGAGAGGGTGCCATTGGCGTTCAAGCCTACGGTGATGGCGCTGTTCGTGGTGTTTACCACAATATTGTTCGTGTTGGTAATGCGCTACCTGAAACCCCTTCTGTCGTTTGTGGCTGATGCGCGCGATCCCGACAGGGCCAGGGCCGCCGCAATACGCATGCCGTGGACCATTATCCTTTTCCAGGTAGGAGCATGGACGGTAGGAACCCTGGCGTACTATGCTATGCGTGGCTGGGAGGCCGAGAGCGGGATCCACGTGTCATACGGTATTTCGACCAAGATAGTCACGGGGTTTCTGTCGGCGATGTACGTGACGTTCATCATCAACCTGATAATGCATGAGTCCAAGCGCAGTCTGGGGGTGACCGACATCCGCCGGGGAGAACGGGACATATTCTCGCGCTATAAGGATTACCTGGCCACGGTCTCCGGGGTGCTGTTCGTCGTTGTGTACGCCTCGTACATCTCCAGCTACTTCGCGGCCAGCGGCTTACGGCTGGGAGGGTTTACTTTCTTCGTGCGGGCCATTCCGGGCTTCGTGACCCTCGCCGTGGTCGGAGTGGTTCCCATCTTCCTTTCCAAGCGCGAGTACCATATGCAGGTGGACGGCATCCTCAAGGAGATGCGGGGACTTACAGAAGGAACCATAAACCGATCCAACCAGATAGACATTGTCAACTTCGACGAGTTGGGCGAGCTGTCGATGTACGTCAACATGAACGTTGTCCGCTACCGCGAGTTCGCCGACAGCATACAGGATCTCGTGGCGAACCTGACCGAGGCATCGCTGTCGCTGGCGACGACGGCGCAGCAAAATTCGTCGGTATCGAACCAGCAGGCGGCGGCCGTCGCCGAGGTGGTTTCGACGATGGAGGACTCCGACCGGCTCGGCAAGACCGCCGCGGAACGGGCCGCCGAGGTCGACGTCAAATCGGTGAAGGCCCTGCAAACGGCCACCGAGGGCGTCAGCCGCATGGACGGCTATCTGGAGTCGATGGAATCGATCAGGAAGGCGAACGATGGAACCATCGAGTTCATCAAGACCCTGAACGAGGACATCAACACGATCTGGGACGTCGTGCGAATGATAAACTCGATAGCAAACCAGGTGAAGATCATAGCGTTCAACGCCGAACTCGAGGCTTCGTCGGCGGGACCGGCCGGGAAGAACTTCGAGATCGTCGCCACCGAGATCAGGCGTCTCGCGGACAATACCGTGGCATCCACCGCCGAGATCCGCGACAAGACGCAATTGATAGAGCAGGCGGCGAGGAACCTTGTCGAATCGTCCGATTCGACGACAAAAGCCATCCAGTCAGGCTGGGAGAATTCCCGCAAGATCCAGGAAGCCTTCAACTCGGTGAAGCAGTCCTCCGAGGACGCCTCGGCTTCGGCGAAGGCGATAAACGACGGCATACGGATGCAGACCGGCGGCTCGGAGCAGATTCTTATTACGATGAAGCAGATAGCCCACAGCGCCTCCGACTTCGCCGAGTCGACGAAGATGCTGTCCGACACGTCGCGCCGCCTGACCGACATGGTCGCGGGCATGCGCAAGCTGGCAGAGGCCCAGGGGGTCGGATCGTGAGCGGCGGCGGGAGGGGCAGCACGCGGCGCCACCTGTACTACTACCTCGAAGTCCTCGACCGCTCGAGCGGGGTAACGCTTGGACGTCTCGGGGATATCCACGAAGAAGGTCTGCTGCTCCTCACTCCCGCTTCCATGCGCCCGGGGGCCAGGTTCATCGTCGCGGTGCAGTTGCCGGCCCCGATAGGCATGGGGCGGACAACGCTCGAGCTCGAAATCGAAGTCCGCTGGAGCCGCAAGGATGGCATCGGCACAACGTACCAGAACGGCTGCAGTTTCGTGACCTTGGCCCAGGCCGACAAGGACTACATCGACGGGCTGGTCGAGCGGATTGGCTTCTCGGACGGCCAACGCAAAATCGTGCTCAAGAACGATTCCAACATGTTCATGGAACTGGACGAGGGGAGTGGCCATAATGCGTAAAGCCGCGGCGCGCGCGCCTTTTTTCCGTACATTGAACAGGAAGATACAATTCCTGTTCGCCGGCGTCTTCATCGTGGCGGTGGTCGGCTTGCAGGTCGGCATGTTCACCGTGGTGTACAAGGGTATCGAATCCCAGTACCGCGACCAGCTCGAGCAGACGACCTCGATGATTACCAGCATAGTCAGGACCTACGTCGATTCCTCGGTGCGCAACTACCTGATAGGCAGGGCGGAGTCAGTCAGGCGCATGGTCGCCTACCAGTACCAGTCGTTCCTTGACGGTAAAGTATCCGAGGCCAAGGCCTATGAAAGCGCCAAAGCGATGATGCTGGATCCCGAATTCGGGAAGATCGGGAAGACCGGCTACATGGCGGGGGTGAACGGCAAGGGAGTGCTCGTCATCCACCCGAAGACACCCGGGGCCGACGCGAGCGGCCACCAATTCATGAAGGATGCCACCGCGATGAAGAACGGCTACCTCGAGTACCGTTGGAAGAACACAGGCGAGACGGTGGAGCGCGACAAGGCCGGCGGGATGAGCTACTTCGCCCCGTGGGACTTGATAGTCTGGGCTTCCTCCTACAAGGCCGAGTTTTACGACCTCGTCGACTTGTCCAAACTCGAGGAGCAACTGCTGAGGATCCGCCTGGGAAGGCGCGGCTACGTATTCGTGATGGACAAGACAGGTACCCTGCTCGTGCATCCCTCCCGCAAGGGCGACAACCTGTACGACGAAAAGGATACGTCGGGCCGCTTCTACGTCCGCGAGATGCTCGAGCGGGGCGACGGCCTCATCAGCTATACCATGGGCGGCGACAGCAGGCGGGATGCTGGCCTTACAAGGTTCACCTACTACCCCGAGCTCGAGCTGACGATAGCGTCCAAAGTCTATTACGACGACATCTTCTCCCTGGTGAGGACTACAGGCATCTTCGGAGCCTTGGCCGCCTTGGTGGTACTTGTTGCCGCCAATATTCTCGTAGTCCTGCTCGTCTCAAAGATTACCAAGCCCATATCGGCGATGCGGCAGGTAGCGGACGCTGTCGCCAAGGGAGACCTCCGGAAACGGGTCGAAGTGAAATCGGTCGACGAGATAGGCATGATGTCGGGGCACTTCAATACGCTGGTCGACGCGATGGAAAGCATGGTCAAGGGCCTCAAATCATCCTCGGCCGACCTGTTCGCCGCTGTGCAGGACCTGTCTGTGTCGTCGCAGGAAATCACCACCACCTCGAACCAGCAGGCGGCGGCGGTCAAGGAAATTGTAAGCACGATGGAGGATTCCGACCAGCTGTCGCGGAGCATCGTCGTAAGGATAAACGAAGTCAGCTCGATCGCCAACGACACCAGGCGGGTGGTCGACGAAGGCGAGACCAGGGTCCGGAGCATCCTCGGGAAGATGCGCGAGATCCGGGCGAGCAACGACGGCACAATCAAAGGCATCCGGAACCTCGGGGACAGGATCGACAGCATCTGGGAGATAGTCAACATCATCAATGGGATAGCCGACCAGACGAAGATAATCGCCTTCAACGCCGAGCTCGAGGCGGCGGCGGCCGGACCGGCGGGCAAGAACTTCCAGATAGTCGCAGCGGAGATCCGCAGGCTCGCGGACGGCACAGTCGCCAGCACGACCGAGATCAAGAACAAGATCACGGAGATACAGCACAGTTCCGACCACCTCATAATCGCCTCGGAGGAGGGAACCAGCCGCATCCAGGAGGGCGACGCGATAAGCGACGAGTTGCGCGTGATGTTCGAGGACATCCGCGGGTCCTCCGAGATCTCGGCCAAGTCGGCCGAGAAGATAGCGATGTCGATCAACCAGCAGGTGACGGCCTTCGAGCAGATCCTCCAGACGCTGAAGCAGATATCCGAGGGGATCGACAATTTCGTAGCGACTACGCGCTCGACGGTCAAGTCGAGCGCGACGCTCAAGGAGATGGCCGAAGGTATGCAATCGGCCGTCGACGTCTACGAGGTGCAGTGACATGCCCGACAGCGAGCTCCTGGGAAAGATCCTGGAATCGGGGCCGGTTGGGACCGGGGCGGAAAAAGCGGTCGAGCGCAGCTACCGCAAATTCGTGGTCGCCGGCCTCGTCGGCGCCACGTACGCGATCCCCGCGGCTTCGGTCAGGGAGATAGTGATAGACGCGCCTGTACACTACCTGCCCTTCGTGCCGCCTTATATCAGGGGCTTGGTCAACCGACATGGGGAGCCGTACACGGCGGTAGACCTCAGCGTGCTGCTTCGCAAGGAAGCCGCTGAGGGTGAAAAGACGCTCCTGGTGCTCAACGGCAATGACGACCGCCTCGCGCTGCTCGTCTCCAGCGTGCACGAGATAGTGAAAGTGGACGAGTCGTACATATACCCGATCACGGAGAAGGAAAACGAGATCGGCCTGCTGGCCGGTTCGGTTCGGCTCCATGACGGCGATGTGTTCATTGTTTCCATCGAGGGGATCAAGCGAAGGATGGAAGAGGACCTTGGAAGCGATTGACCCTGGTTCGCCCAGACCCCAGCGCTGGCAGGGCGGCCCGCCC
>CAZKJA010000030.1:4020-17187 GCA_964552925.1 uncultured Treponemataceae bacterium | reverse complement strand
GCTCGCGGCCGGCATGCTAAGGAGCGCGAGGCTGTTCAAGGAACTCAAGGAGCGGGCCGCGGAGATCGAGGCGCTCGAGCGCTACCAGGAAAGCGTGTTCTCGTCGATGACCAACCTGCTCGTCACGGCGGAACGGGACGGTTCCCTTCGATTCTTCAACGACGAGGCTGGCGAGATCTTCGGTCTCCAATCCGATTCCCTCGGCAAGCCTGTCATCGAGGTACTGCGGGACCGCCTTGACGACAGCGTCCTCAAAGCCGTCAAGAAGAGCCTCAGCGAGGGCTCGACGATGCTGGGTATAGAGGGAATCGCGAAAGGTGAAAGCGGCGACATAGACTTCTCGCTCAACCTGTCCCCTGTCCGGGGACGTCGATCCGACCGGCACGACGGGCTTGTGCTCACGTTCACCGACCAGTCGCGGGAACGCGAACTCAAACAGAGGGTGGACGTCGTAGTCGAGGAACGCCGAGCCATCAAGGACATGTTCAGCCGCTACCTTTCCGTGGACGTGGTCCAGCATCTTATGGATACGCCCGAGCTCATCGAACTGGGAGGTTCCGGTAAGCGCGCCACTGTGTTCTTCGCCGACATCCGGGGCTATACGTCGTTTTCGGAAGGCAAGACCCCGGAGTACATCGTCGAGGTGCTCAACGAGTACTTCTCGGAGGCAGTGGAGGTCGTTCTTGGCTACCGCGGATTCATAGACAAGTTCATCGGCGACTGCATAATGGCAGCCTGGGGAGTACCGTTGACAAGCGAGGAAGAGGACGCGCGCAACGCCGTCGCCTGCGCGCTGGATATCCAGAAGCTTATAAACGATCCCAAGCGCCGTTTCTTCCGGGGCGAGGCCGAACACCTGCGGGTCGGTATCGGAGTCAACACAGGGTACCTTGTCGCGGGGAACCTCGGCTCCAACCGCAGGATGAACTACTCGGTGATTGGCGATGCTGTAAACATAGCCGCGCGCCTCGAAGGCGTGGCCAAAGCGGGGGAAGTCATAATAACCGAAGCGACGAAGGAATTGCTTGGCGGCGCATTCAAGGTCGAGGCAAGGGACGCGGTCACCGTCAAGGGAAAATCCGAACCGATCAGAATATACCGGGCCCTGAAGAAAAAAGGCGATTGACGGAGGTACGATCATGGCGCAGTTTCTGGAGTCGATGCCCATTGGCATCCGGGTGTTGTATATCGTTGCCGCCGGCACGTTGCTCGTCGCGGTGGCAGTGGTGTTCGCCGAGTTGCGATTCCGCGGCCGCGTGCGTAAAATCGCCCTCGCGCCTTCGGCTCCCTGCCGTGTTCCCGGCCCTCTCGCCCTCGCGGCGCGCGAGGCGTACATAATCAGGAAAAGCAAACGCGGCTTCGTCGGCGCGCCAGGGACGTATCCCGGGCTACTGGATTCGCTGGAGTATCCGGGACGATGGCTGGAAGCTGTACGCTCGTCCTCATCCAGGGCCGCGGCTGGCAAGTTGCTCGAATTCGCGCCGGATCTCGGATTGTTCGAGTGTTTCCAAGCGGCGTTGCACCACGCGGGCGTACGGAAGGTCATGCTGCGCTGGCTCGAGAACCAAGGCGATGCGTTCGCGTTGCGTCGCATAGCGCTGTCGGGTCCGGGCCGCGCCTTCGACGGGGCGGTTGCGCGGCAGTTGCTGGAGACCCGCATCGACGAAGTCAGGGAACTCCTTGGCGATCCTGAGTGGGCGGCACGCGCGATGGCCGTCAGGATCCTTTCGGGTGACGACGCCGAACGTTCGCTCAAGGGCCTTTCCGAGAGCCTTTCAGACCCTCATCCCCTCGTCAGGAAGCTCGCCCTCCAGGCTCCTCTGCCCGGCGACCGCGAAACCATCTACCAGCGCATATACGCGCTGTTCACAAGGGATACGGCGCTCGAGGTCAGGCAGGCGGCCAAGGCAAGGATACTCGGCGAATTCCCGGATTTCTATAAACCGGACATGGAGAAGCTCGGTCCCGAGGAGACGATCCACGTGCTCGAACTTCTCGACGCGTCGAGCGGAAGCGACGAGGAAATAGCGTTCAGGTTCCTCGAGTCGGGCGATCCGGAACAGGCTCTTGCCGCGGCGGAGCACCTCGAATCCCGCGGATCGCTCCGGTTACTGCTCGAGGAAGCCAAGCCTGGCGACGCGAAGGAGTTCGACAGACGCGTCGCCCTGCTCTCGAAGGCGGCATCCTTCCAGGTTAATGGCTTCCTCTCGGCTGTCGGGACAAGCGACAGCGACGGCGCATTCGAAGCCGCCGCGCGGGTACTGGCCCATGGCGGCGACAGGTCTCTTATAGCGGTCATGGCCAGCCGCTGGTTCGGACGCATGGGCACGCCGCCGTACCCCGCCGAAAAAATGACGGTGTACAAGTCCGTGCTTGCCGCGATCAAGGCGCGGGGCGATGACGACGCGTGCAAGGTCTTCGCGGCGGAACTCACGGCGCGGCGGAGCGAACCAGTATTGGGCAAAGCCCTGCTCGCGGCCGCCGATGGATCCACCCGCGCTTGCGTATTCGATTCCCTCGCCGGGCTCTTCGCGGACCCGGTATTTCCGTTGCGCGACGAGCTTCGCGAAGCGTTGGCGAGGCAGGAACCCGAACGCGTCATACCTTTCGCGCTGTCGTTCCTGAGGGCCGACAGGGCCGGTACGCCTCGGGTGCTGCGCAGGGACGCGCTTATCCTGGCGGGAAAACTAAAGCTATCGTGGGCCATCCAGCGCACGCTTGAAACGTTGCCCGCGATGGATATCGACGAAATAAGCGCTTTGGCTCCGGTGGTTGTCGGCACCGACTCCAAGGCCTTCAAGGGCAAGGCCCGCTACATCCTCGATGGAGTCGACGCCCCGTCGCGGGCCGCCATCATCGTAGCCCTGCCCTCCACCGGGGACCGTTCATTCATGGCGGACATCAAGGCCGCCCTCCGCGACGCCGACCCCGATGTCCGCGCGTCTGCCGTCAAGGCGCTCGCGGCCTTCCAGGAAGAAAAGGCCCTCACCGCTGGCGGGCTCGACCTGCTCAGGGATCCAGTGGAGCGCGTACGGGTAGCCGCTGCCGCGGCGCTGGCGGAGACGGGCGGCAACGCGGTCACGGTCAAGCTCGCGGAGTTGCTGTCCGATCCCAACGAAGTGGACGAGGTCAAGTCGTCGCTCGTTCGCGGCCTTGGGAAGGCCTCGTCCCAGGCCAGCCTCGACTTGCTTATTGATGAACTCGGCACCAGGGATGGCTGGACAACGGCGCTGGAATCGGCCCTGTCGCAACGAAGCTCCCGCAAGGATCTGGCGCACATACTCGAGCGCTTCAAGGACGCGACCGGGGAACTAAAGCCGCGGATAGCCGAGAGCGTGCGGGGCATGGGCAGGCCTGGGGAGGACGCGCTCGTCGAATTGCTCGGGGAGGACATCGTCTCGCTGAAGCCGTTCATTGTCGAGGCGCTCGAATCGCTCGGTTATGTCGAGGCGAGGATCCGGGAACTCAAGCACCGCGACCCGCTCGTCAGGAGGCAATCGGCGGCCGCGCTCTCGCTCGTGGGCAGCAGGTCGGCGTACCGCGGCATCGTGCTCGCCGCCCGCGACCCGGATCCAGAGGTGCGGGTATCGGTCGCGCGCGCGCTCGAACGCCTCGCGGGACCCCAGGGCGAGGCGATGCTTTCCGAACTGACGAACGACCCCGATTCGAAGGTACGAAAATACGTGTTGTGGGCGATGGAACGCGTCAAGGCCAAGGCGCTCTGACAAAGCCCCTCGTAGATGCCGAGGAGAAACGGCACTTCACGTCCGCGATCGTTTGACGGTACATTCTCGCAATGAACAACGACGTGTTGGCTAGAGGCCTGGCGGAATTGGGTGTACCGGATACCGGAGAGCTTCCGGCTTTGCTCGAGCGCTACATCGATGCCATAGAGGAATGGAACCCGGCGTACGGCTTGGTCGGAGCCGCCGGCGAGGCTCTTGTGATAAAGCACATCCTCGACAGCCTGGCTCCCCTGTCAGTAATCCGCGGACTGGCAAGCCAGGCGCTCGCGTCCAGAACCGGCGAATCCGGACCCAGCCTCGTCGACCTCGGGACGGGAGCGGGCCTTCCGGGCATCCCGCTTGCGATCGCCATGCCGGAGGCGTCGGTCACCCTGCTCGACCGCATGACGAGGCGCATCCGTTTCCTCGAGGCGATGAAGACCGGGTTGCCGCTCCCCAACGTCGACATCGTCGAGGAGCAGGTCGAGCGCGCGAAAGGCTCGTTTGACATCGTCACGTTCCGCGCCTTCAGGCCGTTCGAGCGGAAGCTGTTCAAGAGGGTATTCTCGGTCTGCTCTCCCGGCGGCTTCGTAGTCGCCTACAAGGGAAAGGCGGACAAGGCGCGCGCGGAACTTGAATCGATAGAAGGACTTTACAGCGAGGCCGAGATCGTGCACGTCAAGGTACCGTTCCTCGAGGACGAGCGCTGCGTGGTAGTCATGAGGCCATCAAAGCGCTGAAATAGCCTCGGTCACTATGAACGCGCGCTCGAACAACTGGTTGCCCCAGTTGTCTTTTACTATCAATTTGTATTTGCCTGGCAAATCGAAGCGGTACGGCGGCAAGCCGAATGCGGCCTTGGCCGCGAGCATTGTCTTCTCCTCGTGGATCTGTTGCAGCTTGTAGGTTTTGGGATCCACCCTGAAGAACAGGACGATGAAGCTCGCGTCCTTTCCCGTGCCGTTTGTCAGGTTGAACGCGATGCTCGTGCCGGCCGCGGTCGGGATCTTGTCAGAGAAGCTTTCCTTGACAGCGGGGATAGTGAAGCCGATATCGACGATAGCTTCCTCGAAGGCCTTCGAGGAAGGCGCGCTCCTGGCTGCCGGTGGCGCAGCGGGCGCGGGGGCCGAGGCGGCTGAAGGCTTCGCGGCAGCTGTGGGCTTCGCGGCGGGCTTTACCGGAACGGATGCGATGAAGGCTCGGGCCGCGATCAAACGCGGCGACCAGTAGCGATCCACGAGCGGCGAGACTATGACGCCGGTTTTCGGACCGTCGGATACGGCGTGGATTACTGTACCGTCTCCGACGAAAATGGCGACATGGCTTGGAACGCCTCCTACGGTGTCGTATATGTACACGTCGCCGGCCTTGGCTGTCCTCGCGTCTATCGGCGTGCCGACAGAGTAGAAGCCCCTGGCGCTCCGGGGCAATTCGATGCCGTAGGCTTCCCTGTAGACGTAGCGGACGAATCCGGAGCAGTCGAATGCCTGGGGGGATTCCGCGCCGTACACGTAGGGTACTCCACGGTACTTGAAGGCGACGTCCAGAAGTCGTTTGCGGACGGCCGCCTCGTCGTCGCCGAATGAAACGGCGGCGGACAGGCATAAGGACAAGGCAAACCACACGAACTTCATGCTTCGACCATCTCCATCGATTGGTACTCAAGAAGAAATTTGACTATCGCGCCGTAGCGTTCGGCCTGCCCTTGTCCGCTCGAGACGAGAGTATCGTACAGCGAGGCCATATAGGCTACAGCCTCCGCTCGCCGGTACGCGCTCAGCTCGGGTTCGCTTTCGAAGAGCGAGGACAGGAACGCCTTCGACTCGGCCTCGTCATACGACGGTACTATCACCTGGAGCATGGAAAGCGCGGCGGGTATGCAATTGACGCTGTGCTGCCGGACGTACAGGATCGACTCCGTTATGGCAATCGCCCGATCCCGCAACGCTTCCAGCTCGACCGCGAATCGTCCGGCGAGTCCGCGTGCCTCCAATAGCCCGCGCAGGCGGTGGTAGGTGTACCCCACGACGAGTACGTGGAGGCTGGGGACGCAGAACAGGTGCGGATCGACAGCGTAGACGAAGGCGAGCCGCGGGCACGGCGCCCGCGCGGGACGCCTCGTTGTGGAAAGGCATTGGCCGTAGATGCCGGAGGCGTCCGCGTAGCATCGCTGCAGTCCTGCCAAAAAATCGAGCACGCCGTCGTCGAATTCCGGACCGATCCGCTTCCTCAGGTAGGCAAGCGCGTATATCCACAGCTTTATGAAGCCCAGGTAGACTCCCGCCATCTCGTAGCGGACGGGTATCCAGGCGTCGAGCGGATGCTCGATATTCTTGACCTGAACCCTGCCCGGCTTGAGGCGGTACACGAATTGGTCAAAGAAGAACCGTCGCAAGACAGTACCGATAAAGGACAGCGCCGGCTTTAGAAGTCTCCACTTGAAAAGAACGATCAAGACCAAGGGGATAGGGTTCTCGCGAAGTATCTGGTGAACTTCGGCCTCTGCGCCGGACGTCCTCCGGTTCATCTACGATTTCCCGCCGACGGCATGGCTCTCGAGCTCCTTGGCGTTTATTATAAGCATCTGGAGCCTGTTCTCGATATTCGCCGCGCTGGTATCCGGATCGTAATCGAGCGACAGGATCTGGATCCTGGGGAAGTCCTTCTTTATCCGCTTTATGAAGCCGCGGCCGGTAATGTGGTTCGGCAGGCAACCGAACGGCTGGACTATGACGAACGAGTTGACGCCTTCGGCGGCATGGTCGTATATCTCGCCGGGGATCATCCAGCCCTCACCCGAAGTGTAGGCGCGCGTGATTATATGGTCGCTCACCCTGGCCATCTCGTACAGCGTGTGTTTCTTGTGGTAGTACCTGCAACGCGATGCGATCTTGCCCACCTTGTCCAAGGCCCGTTGGACGACGACGTCCGAGACGTCGTTCAGCAACGCCTCCATGAACGGGTACCGTACGAAGTAATCGCGGCGTTCAGCCTTCCTGCGCACGTAGTCCTTGCGGAAGGCATCGACCATGTACGGGAACATTACCTCCATGCCGTGGCCTTCGAGGTACTTCTCGATGAAGTTGTTCGATACGGGGTGGAAGTTGAGCAGGTACTCGCCGATTATGAACACCCTCGGCTTGCGGACCGAATCGTCGACCCCGATGGCTTCCATCGCGTCGACAGCGTGTTCGAAGGCCTTCAATGCGGGCTTTATGCCGGATAGAAAGCCTTCGCAGATCACGTCGAGGTGCCGTTCGAACAAGGCGTCGGTCTCGCCCTTCACGAGTTCGTACGGCCGAATCCGCCGGACCATAGCCTCGAGCATGTCGAGTATCACGATTCCCCAGACCATGTTGTACTCGAAGGTCGGGCCGAGCGTAACGCCGGGGTGCAGCTTCTCGTCCTTCGCTGTGGTGATTATGGGCACCTGAGAATAACCGGCGTCGTCGAGGGCCTTGCGCGCTATGACAGGGTAATGCGACAACCTGCAGTCGCAGATTATCTTCCCCAAACCCAGGACGACGTCCTCCGGTTTATACAAGCCCTTGTCCATCACCGCGAGGAACTCGCCTATGTTGATCTGCGCCGGGTAGCAAACGTCGTTGTGCGTGAATTTCTTGGCCAGCTTGATGCCGTCCCGGTCTATCAACGGCAAGGGTACGGCCCGGAAGCCCTGCTTGGTGATGACCGCCGAGGCAAGCTTGCAGAAGGCCCTGGAAGCGTTCGGAATAAGGATGATCTTCTTCGAATCCCTGGCTTTGTCGAAGCGCACGGGGAAGGGCTCGGGCAGCGGCGTGGGTTTCGCGCCTGCGCCGGAATGCCTCCGGGCGACGACGGTCTCCACGAACGACTTGACGCGGACGTTCAGCGGGCCTGTCACGTCGCTCTCGTCCATCTTGATGACGAGCGGCCGCTTACCGGAAATCTTCGTCATAACGTCGATTATCTCGTCGGTTATTACGGCGTCATGGCCGCAGCCGAAACTTACGATTTGAGCGAATTCGAGGCGGGAATGACGCGCTGTGAACATCGCTCCAGACACCATGCGCACGTGGAAGTTTACGACCGCGTCCATCCTGACCTTGTCGAACTCCGTCTCATGGATCTGCGGGAGCGAATCGATAGTGAGCACCGGGATGCCCATCCTCGTGAAGTACGTCGACAGGTCGTGGCTGACGAGGCGGTCGCTATGGTACGGGCGCGCGCCCACCACGACGCCGAAGGTATCGTGCTCGTCGAGGTACGCGAGCACCTCGGTGCCCCGGGTCTCGAGCCGCCGGGTGAAGGCCGCCATCGCGGCGTCGGCCAGATCGACGGCCTTGAGCGCTCGCTTCTTGTCGATGCCGAATTGATCCTTGACGAACTCGGCTATCTGGAGCCTCTTGGCGCGCTCGTCGAACCAAGGGAAATACGGCGTCAGGAAAGGGGTGTCGAATTTCTCTTCCGGCTCATCGGAGAACCGGAGTATCATCGGGTATCCCTTGAGCACGGCGCAGGTGAAGTCGGCGGTGACGTTCTGGTTCTCCGACGGCATCCTGCCCATTATGGGCATGAAGATGAAGTCAACCTTGCGCTTGATCAGGTCAAGGAGGTGCCCGTGCGCCAGCTTGGCGGGGAAACATACGGTATCGGACGGCACCGACGCGATGCCGCTCTCGTACAGCCTCCTGGTACTTTCCACCGACAGCACTACGTCGAAGCCGAGCGACAGGAAGAATGTCCGCCAGAACGGCATGCTGTTCCAGAACTCGAGGACCCTCGGTATGCCGATGGTGATGCCCCGTTTTGGATCCGGAGTCCCGAGCGGATAATCGGCGAACAGCGCGTGCTCGCGCTCCTTGAACAGGTCGGGCACCGCCTCGCGCGCGCGGTAAGCTTTACGCGCTTTTTCCTTCACCGCCTCGTCGGACGAGTCCCCTACGACCTCTCCGCGCTCGCATCGGTTGCCTGTGACGAAGGATTCGCCGTTGGAGAAGGTGATTATGGTCCTGTTGCAGTTGTTCGTGCAGAATCGACAGACTGAGTTGGCGGTCTTCTTGTACGAGAACGAGTCGATGTGCTCGAGCCCTATGAACTTGCTGTGGTACTGACCGGCGGTTTCAAGCTCTGCCACCCTTTTCCTGGTCAGGAGCGCTATGCCTATCGCGCCCATCTCGCCTGGGTACGGCGAGCGGATGATAGGCTTGTCGGTGTACTGCTCCATCGCCCGCAGGACGGCGTCGTTCTTGAACGTGCCGCCCTGTACCACGATGGAGTCGCCGAGCACGGCGAGGTTGCTCATTCGTATCACCTTGGTGAAGACGTTCTCTATTATGGAACGGCACAGGCCGGCCATTATATCGTCCGGCGTCTTGCCGTTCTTCTGCTCGGTGATGATGGAACTGTTCATGAACACCGTGCAGCGCGAGCCGAGCACCGAGGGCGCATCGGAGGCGAACGCCATCCCCGAGATGTCCTCGACCCTGACCCCGAGCGAGGATCCGAAATTCTCGAGGAACGAGCCGCAACCGGCGGAGCACGCCTCGTTGAGCGTTATGCCGGTAATTATGCCCTTGTGGATCTGTATGACCTTCATGTCCTGGCCGCCAATGTCCAGGATGAAGCTGACGTCCGGCGCGTACTTCATCGCTGCCTCGGCGTGGGCGACTGTCTCGACCGTGTGGTAATCGGCGCCAAGAGCCTTGGCGAACAAAAGTTCGCCGTACCCCGTCGTCCCGACGCCCCTCACCTCGAGTCGCACCTGCTTGCCGGCGTATTTTTTCCCGAGCGCGAGCAAAGCATTCTTTATCACCTCGAGCGGCTCGCCGTCGTTGTGCATGTAAGCGCGGTCGACCACCTCGCCGCGCTCGTCGACGAGAGCGAATTTTGTAGTGGTCGAGCCGGCGTCGATGCCGATGTACACCGGCAGCACCGTGCCCGGCCCGAGCACCGGCTCCGGCAGCTCCGGCGACGCGTGCTTCGCCAGGAATTCCTTTCGTTCTTCGGCGTTCTCGAAGAACCTCACCGAGCTCGCCTGGTCGTCATCGTCGGAGCCACCCTCGTACGAATCGAGCACACCCAACGCCGCCTCCATGTCGAACAGCGCCGTCTCGTCGCGGAACATCGCTTCGAGGGACAGGGCGGTACCATGCGCTACAATTGTCTCGGGCCGCTCGGGCTTTATTGCTTCATGGCCCGCGAGATTGAGGCGTTCGACGAACACGTCGACGAGCACTGTGTTGAACGTCAACGGTCCGCCCTCGAATATCACCGGGCTCTTGATCTCGAGTCCCTGCGCTAGACCGCCTATTGTCTGCTTGGCGACGGCGTGGAAGCTCGACAGCGCTATGTCCTCGCGCGAGACTCCCTGGTTAAGCAAAGGCTGGATATCGGTCTTCGCGAAGACGCCGCAGCGGCCTGATATGTCGTAGACCTTCGTCCCTCTTGCCGCCAGGCCGTTGAGCTCGGACACCGGCACCTTGAGAAGCGAAGCTATCTCGTCTATGAAGGCGCCCGTGCCCCCGGCGCATATGCCGTTCATCCGCATGTCGGAGGCCATCAGGCGGCCGGTCACCTCGTCGAAGTAGAAGAAGACGATCTTGGCGTCCTGCCCGCCAAGCTCTATCGCTACCCGGGCGTCGTTGTACAATTCCTGTATCGCGATCGAATTCGCCACTACTTCCTGTATGAAGTGGGCCCCGATGCGCGTCGCTATCCGTTTGCCTCCGGAGCCGCAGACCGCCGCGCGGAACTGCCCTTCCGGAAACGAGGCCCGCAACTCGACGAGCATCGAGCGAAGGATCTCGGCCTGCCTGGCATTGTGCCTGGCATAGCGGTCGAAAACGGGCTTCCTTGTATCGGCTTCGAGGGCGATGACCTTGACGGTCGTCGACCCGATATCGATTCCAACCAATATTGATTTTTTCATTTGGTATGTACAAATCGGCGCGCCGATCGCTTCAAGAAGTTGAGGAACATGAGCATTACCTCGCCGGAGGCCACATATTTGTCCGCGAGCGACAATATGAGCGCCTCCTTGGAACGGGGGGGGTTGGCGATATTGAACGGCCACATATGGCTCGAGATTATATTCGATTCATGCTCGCTCACAGGCGGGAAATGCGTCTTCGCATTCTCCAAGGCTATGTACGGATGCGTCCACCCATGGTTGATTATGTGTTCCTTTTCCCGCCAGTCGTGGAAGTACAGGTCGTGGAACAAGGCTCCCCTGAGAAGGGAGGCTTCGTCCGCATTCCAGCGCTTTCCCATGTTCCAGGCCTGGTAGGCCACGCGAAGCGTATGGTCGTACACGCTGTCGTTATGGTGCTGGCTCTGCTTTAGCCGCTGGAACGGCTCGGTTTCGATGATCGGGCCAACCTTGGCCATGAATCCGGGATCCTGCAAGTATCGGTCTAACATCGCTGTTCCTATGCCAAAACCTTGGCGTAGATGTGCTTGAGCACGCCTCTGAACTCCCTGGAGTTGACAAGCTTCTCCGCGAACGACGCGACGAGGCATTCGGCTGTCAGGGGCGGTCCGAAGTTGAGCGGCCACTTGTAACGCAGGAGGACGTCACGCGCCTTCCTCTCGATTGGGCCGATATCCTTGTATACTTCATACAGTATACGTCCTTGCGGCAGGAAAAAATCGATCATTCGAACGGCGGGGCCTCGCAAGTCGGATTTATACGCTGCCAGCAACATACCCCGGGCCGCCGCGTCGCCATCGAGACCGATCGATTGGCAGAAGGCGTACGCAAGCTCCGCGGTCCTTATGAATCGATGGAAAGTCGCCGTGTTTTCCGGCGAACCTTCACGCCATGCCCGGTACGCCGGATTGTCGACTATCCGGGCGTAAGCGTCTGGATTGAACCCGAGCGTATCAAAACGATCGCCGGCGATCAAGCGCGCTGATACGTCGGCCTCGAGCGCGACGTACTCAGGATTGGCGAACAGTTTGGCCAAGCGCTTCTTCTCGTTCATTATGCGTGGCCTGTTGAACTGCAGATCCTGCATCTCCGCGGCCGGCAAACCGAAGAGCTCGCAAATCTTCGCGATTCGTTTGGTCATATTCGAGAACATCACGGCAGAAAGAATATAATCCGCCAACAATAGCACTCCGATTACGCCGGCTGCCCAATGCCGTGACCGTGGACCGAGCGCTTCTATGAAGGTTATGGCAGCGGGTTGCCACACAAGTACGAGCATCAAGACGAGAACGAACCAGAACATCGTGTACTTAAGGCTGATCCGCCCGTGCAGGTTGAGGAACTCGTCAGAATAGTCCCATATGCGTATGCCCAGAATCTTTTCGAGCGTGATGTGGGCGGTATATTCGACAGCCGTCGCCAAGCCCGCGTAAAGTATTGCCTGCAGCCAGAAAGGCAAGGGCGAGAACAGCAACGTGAACGGGTAGATTATAAGCACGCCGGCGGCATACGCAGGGCACACCGGCCCCTGGAGGAAGCCGCTGTTAATAAGGCCGCGGCCAGAGGTCGACAGGTAGACCATTTCTATTACCCAGCCGACCACGGCGAACAGGTAGAAATACAGCAACATTCCGACCCAGAAATCGAGCCCCTTCAGCGAGAAAAATGTATTCTGCATGAACGCCGGCAGATTCATCCTTGCTTCTTCTCTATCTTCGCCCAGGTATCCCGCAGCGAAACGGAACGGTTGAACACCTGTCGATCCGCGGTAGAATCCTTATCGCAACAGAAGTACCCGAGCCGTTCGAACTGGAACGAATCACCAGGCTTCGCCGATGCGAGTCCCGGTTCGCCGTAGGCTCCCTGCACGGTTTCCAGGGAGTCGGGGTTGACGGTCGTCACCCAGTCGACGCCGTCGGGCACGTCCATGGGACGCTCGAGCGGGAAGAGGTGGTCGAATAACCTTGCTTCGAATGGAAGCGCATGCGGCGCCGAAACCCAGTGGATTGTACCCTTGACCTTGCGGTTGTCCGGAGCGTTGCCGCCCCTGGTTTCAGGATCGAAGGTACAGCGGACAGCGGTGACCTCGCCGGTCGCGGGATCCTTGTCGAATCCGGTGCAGGTGACAATATAGCCGTAACGCAAGCGCACCGAATTGCCGGGGAACAGCCTGTAATACTTGGGTGGAGGCACCTCGGCAAAATCGTCGCGCTCTATCCACAATTCCCCGGAGAACGGTACTGTCCGCGAACCGGCGCCCGGATCCTCGGGGTTGTTGACGGCGTCCAGCTGCTCGACCTTCCCGGCCGGCCAGTTTTCTATCACCAGCTTGAGCGGCCTGAGCACCGCCATCACGCGGGACGCGCGCTTGTTCAAGTCTTCCCTGAGGCAGTGCTCGAGCAGCTGTATATCGACCAGGCTGTCGGTCTTCGCTATGCCGATGCGGATGAGGAAGTCCCGTATGGCCTCGGGCGTATAGCCGCGGCGGCGCAAGCCGGCGATGGTCGGCATGCGCGGGTCGTCCCAGCCGGA
>CAZKJA010000030.1:0-4010 GCA_964552925.1 uncultured Treponemataceae bacterium | reverse complement strand
GGCCTTCCTGCACGAGCCTGAGAAGCCAGCGCTTGCTGAGGACCGTATGGCTTATGTTGAGGCGGGAGAACTCGATCTGGCGGGAGGGGAAGACTTCGGCCTCCCTTATGAACCAATCGTACAGCGGCCTGTGGATCTCGTACTCGAGCGAGCACAGCGAATGCGTGACACCTTCGATCGCGTCGGACAGCGGGTGCTGGAAATCGTACATCGGGTATATGCACCAAGCGTCGCCGGTGCGGTAATGCTTCTCGCGGCGTATGCGGTACATCACCGGGTCGCGCATCACGAGGTTCGGGTGGGCCATGTCTATTTTGGCCCTGAGCGTCTTGGCGCCGTCCGCGAATGTGCCCTCCCGCATCGCGGCGAACAGCTCGAGGTTTTCCTTTACCGGGCGGTCTCGGCAGGGGCTGTTCCGTCCGGGGGGCGTCAGCGTTATGTTGTTCTTGTCGGGAACGGCGGTGCCGCGGTACTCGCGAATTTCCTGGTCCGAGAGGTCGTCGACGTAGGCTACGCCCTTTTTGATGAGTTTCTGCGCGAACTGGTACAGCTGTTCGTAATAGTCGGAGGCGAAAAGCACGCGGTCCCGGCAATCGATCCCCAGCCAGAACGTATCGCGCTTGATCGCCTCGACGTACGACATGTCTTCCTTCTCGGGGTTTGTGTCGTCGAAACGAAGGTTGCAGGTGCCGCCGAAATCCTTGGCGACGAAGTAGTCTATGCTGAAAGCCTTGGCATGGCCTATGTGCATCCAGCCGTTGGGTTCCGGAGGCAGCCTCGTACGGATATAGGTATAACGCCCGGATTTCAAATCTTCGGCAACCGCTTCGCGGATGAAATCTGCGCCCGCGATACTTTCGGTCGATACGCCTTCGCTCATCAATAGCTCCTTGGCGCGCTTCAGGGGCGCGTTGGCGACACTATAGAACCAACGAGCACCCCTTGAACAGGCCCGGACCCGTCCCGGCGTGCCCGCGATAAGGGCAGGCACCCTGCTGCTCAGGCCTCCAACAAGGCTTTCGCCTTGGCGATTCGGACGAGCGTCTTCTCCACCCCGATAAGCCTGATCGACTCGAATAACGGCGGGCTGACCCGCGAGCCGGTCACGGCGACGCGCAGGGGCATCATAAGGTCGCCGAACTTTGCGCCGCCTTTTTCGGCGGCCTCGCGGAATGCCGCCTCGCACGCGCTCTCGTCCGCCGGGTCGCAGGCTTTGACGACCCCCGCGGCGATGCCGAGCAATTCGGCTGCCCGCGCCTGGTCGAGCTTCTTCGGGATGAACTCCCCCGGCGCCGGCAATGGAGGCTCCGCGAAAAGATAGAGGAGCATCGGCGCGGCGTCCGACAGGTACTTGAGCCTTTCCTTGACCATCGGGACAGCCGCCTGTATCACCGCCGATTGCTCCGCGCCCGGCGGTGACGATACCAAGCCGGCGTCGGCAAGGAACGGGAGTATCTTTTCAGCCAATTCGGCGTCGCCTAGTTGACGTATGTACTGCCCGTTGAACCACTCGAGCCTGACGTAGTCGAATACCGCCGGGGCCTTGCTTATATGGTCGAGGGTGAAGAGCCTGGCGAGGTCGTCGAGGGTGTACAGGTCGCGGCCGTCCTCGTACGAGCAGCCGAGCATGGCGACATAGTTGATGAGCGCGGCCTCCAGGTAGCCTTTCTTGCGGAATTCGTCGACCGCGGTCGCGCCGTGCCTCTTGCTCAGCTTGTGGCCATCCTCGCCGTGGACCATCGGAAGATGGCACAGCCGCGGCGGATCCCAGCCGAACGCCTCGTACATTATCATATGGAGCGGCGCCGAGGGGATCCACTCCTGGGCCCTGAGGACGTGTGTGATCCCCATCAAGTGGTCGTCTACCACGTTGGCCAGGTGGTAGGTCGGGAAGCCGTCGCTCTTGAGCAACACGGGATCCGGATTCACGTCGGCGTTCTTCCACTCTATGCGTCCGAGCAGCAGGTCGTCGAAAGCCGTAACGCCGTCAAGAGGGATCTTCAGCCGCACTACGTGCGCTTCTCCGGAATCCGCGCGCTTCCTGGCCTCGGCTGGATCAATCGTCCGGCAGGTCCGGGGGTAACCGAAGCCCGCGGCTCCTTGCTCCGCCGCTTCGTCCTCGGCGTGCTCGTCCTTTTTTGCCGAATTGTCAGCGCAGAAGCAGTAGTACGCCTTGCCCATCCCGACCAGCCGCTCGGCGTGTTCGCGGTACAGCTGGAAGCGCTCCGACTGTACGTACGGCCCGACTGGTCCGCCTATATCGGGTCCTTCGTCCCAATAGAAACCCAGCCAGCGGAACGTATCGTACAGGTTCTTCACGTACTTTTCAGAATACCTGGCCCTGTCAGTATCCTCGAGCCGCAGTATGAAGGTACCGCCAAGGGATTTGGCGAAAAGGTAATTGAACAGCGCGGTTCTGACGCTGCCTATATGCTGGAGTCCCGTCGGCGACGGGGCGTATCTGACTCGTACCTTCATGGTATCTCCTGACAGTACTTGTGAAATGGATGCATCGAGTATACCTGCCGCTGCGCATGGGAATCAAGGCGCCGCTTTCTTGACCTTTGATGCTCGGGTCTATGGAATGCTGTTCAATATTCCGATACTATCCATGATATGAAAGCCAAACATTCAGCGATCTGTGCCTTCCTTCTGGTATTCGCAGGAACGCTTTGCCTCCATGCCCAGGAAGACCCGGAAAAAGTGTTCGCGCCTTACCCCTCCCGGATTCGCGTCGGGGTCAGGGGCAGGGACATCGTGGTCACCTGGGTTGACAGCACGGACGTTAACTCAGGCTACGCCGTTTACCGCCATACGGACTTCCCCGACCAGAACAATTTTCAGGATGCGGTGTTGCTTGGATACGCTGAAAATGGGGAAACAGGCTTCGCCTACACGCCCGAGGATGAAAAATCATACTTCTATTGCGTCCTTGGCCGCATCCCGGAGGCGGAAATAACGGGAACCGAAAAGGAGTACCGTCTTTTCATACCTCTGCGCAACGTATCGATGGACGCGGTATCCGTTGCCCCGCAGGACACGAGCGCGCCGGAGCCGGCTCCCGCCCCTGTCCAGACGGCGAAACCGGCGGGTGACAAGATCCTTTCCGGGATTCTCGCCCGGGTCGAAAAGGACGCAATTGCGATATCCATCGATGCTCCCGAGGATACCGGGAGGCTTATAGTCTACAGGGGCACCTCGCCAATAACCACGACATCGATGCTCCTCGATGCCGCCCTTGCCGCAATCATCGAGCAAGGATCCGGACCGTACAGGGACTTCCCGGTACCCGGAATCGATTACTACTATGCGATTATTCCCGAAAGCGACTTGGCAGGTGGACAGGTTTCCCTCATTCCCGGTGTCAATACCACAGTCGAACCCGTTTCTATCGCGGCCGGCTCGTATCGTGTCGGCCTGCCTTTGGTCTCGGCAACCTCAAGGAGCATGCCCCTCCCCTACCTGGTTCTGACGCGAGGCTTCCAGGACGCGAAACCGGTCGGGGCCGAGGACGCGACTCCCGAGGCCAGAACGCTGTCGGTGGAAACCGAGAAGGCGATCGCGAACTTCGAACGAAGCCATGGCTCGAAAATCCGCATGGCCAGGCCGCAGATCACTATCTTCCCGGGCGACCTCCATTCGAGCGGAGGAGGCGAGGAATACGCGCTCAAGTCGATAGTCGGCAACTACCTGGCCAAGGGCGATTATGCCGAGGCCGCGAGGCAGTTCAACCTCTACCTCTCCCTCCCGCGCTCGCCTTTAAATACAGTACGTGCCCGGTTCTACAAGGGGCAGGCTCTGGCGATGGCGGGTTCGTACCGAGAAGCCTTTTTCGACATGCTCCAGGCGCAGGATGCGTACTACCTTGAAGCCTCCGCCTGGATCGACTATATACTCGACGAGTTGCGCCGCACCTAACCCGAATATCTCACACCTTGCCAGGAGTTTAGAGTAACTCATTGGTGTTTAATTAAAAGCGGCAAGGCCCGCGTAATCGGGCTGATCCCGGC
>CAZKJA010000029.1:1588-17207 GCA_964552925.1 uncultured Treponemataceae bacterium | reverse complement strand
TCAACATAACTCAGGTCGATACAAGATATTGTAGGTACTTGATTGAAGTGGATGCTCGATTTTTACAAATATCATGGCGGGCAAGGAGTAGTAGCTCCAGGAACCACCAGCGGGCTTTCAGGAACCAGCCAGCCAATTACGAAAACAATCGACGTTGCCTTTCACTATCAAAATACTTAACTTCGAATCATCAATTGGACGGACGTCTCTTGCCCGGTGAAAGGATACCCATGAAGGATCGCGAACCATTGAAGGCTTTCAGGTCGTTGCTGGATTCCGTGCGTGTCGGGCTCTTGTGCACCGTAGGAACGAACGGAGTCCCGCATGCACGGTGGATGACAGCCGCCACCCTCCCGGGCGAGCATGGTTTCCTGTATTGTGTCACCGGTTCTGGTTCGGTCAAGGTTGCCGACCTCGAGAAGAACGACAGGGTGCAATGGTCGTTCCAGAGCGCCAGCCTCGATGAGATCGTCACCCTTGATGGCCGTGCCCTGGTGCTCGACAATCCGGAACTTAAAGCCCAGGTGCTCGAGCGGCTAGGCTCGGACCTGCAGACGTTCTGGCGTGTCCAACCGGATCCCAAACGGCTTGTCGTCATCGAAACCGAGATAGCGAGTGCCAGGTTGTACCGGCCGATGGAGAATATTTCCGTGCTCGAGGAGGCCGCACGATGAAAGCTGGCGAAGCGGAAATTCTCTGGAAGCTACGTGATGGGATGGTCCGCATCAGGCACTTCGAGGAGAAGGCCGGCCAGATGTATGGCCTGCGCAAGATCGGCGGATTCTGCCATCTCTACAACGGGCAGGAGGCGATAGCGGTGGGGGTGGCTTCGATGTTGGATATGTCGCGAGACTACGTCCTCACAGGTTACCGGGACCATGGCCATGCGCTGGCCGCGGGAATGGATCCCGATGCCATAATGGCGGAATTGTTCGGCAAGGTTACGGGAACTTCGCGCGGCAAGGGCGGTTCGATGCACCTATTCGATGCCGGCCGTCACTTCCTCGGCGGCAACGGCATTGTCGGCGCGCAAATTCCTGTCGCGGTCGGTCTCGCCTTCGCGCAGAAATACAAGAAGACCGGCGGCGCCACCACGGTGTTCTTCGGCGACGGAGCCATTCACCAAGGCGCGTTCCACGAGGCGCTCAACCTCGCGAAGATTTGGAGCCTCCCGGCGATCCTTGTGTGCGAGAACAACCAATGGGGCATGGGCACAAGTTGGAAGCGGGTCTCGGCTGTCGACGATTTCTCGCTTATGGCCTCGGCGTACGGCATCCGCGGAGAACAGATAGACGGCATGGACGTGCTCGCCGTGCGCGACGCGATGACGCGCGCGCTGGAGGATGCGCGCGCCGGTCGCCCGGTGCTGATAGAAGCACGGACCTACCGCTACAAAGGGCACTCGATGAGCGACCCTCAGAAGTACCGCTCGAGGGAAGAAGTCGACGAGTACAAGAAGCAGGATCCGATCTACCTGCTCGAGGATCAAATCAGGAACGCCGGAGCATGGGACGACGCGAAGGCCGCGGCCCAGGACGAGGCAGCCGACACGATGAGCGAGAAGGCGGTGGCCTTTGCCGAAGCCTCGGCAGAACCTGCCTTGCACACGATCTACGAAGACATATATGCGGGAACCCCCTTCTTCATGGGCGCAGGCGGAAACGAGCCGGGGAGGACATCCCCATGGCAGTGATGAGTTATCGCGAAGCCCTGAACCGGGCGATGGACGAGGAGATGGCAAGAGACGCCAACGTCGTCCTTATAGGCGAGGAAGTGGCAGAATACGACGGCGCCTACAAGGTGTCCCGCGGTCTCCTGGACAAATACGGAGCGGAGCGCGTGCTCGACACGCCCATAACCGAACTCGGCTTTACCGGTTTGGGCGTCGGTGCCGCGCTCGCGGGCGTCAGGCCTATCGTCGAGTGGATGACCCACAATTTCGCCCTCCTAGCGCTCGACCAGGTCGTCAACGAGGCGGCAAAGCTCCGCCACATGTCCGGCGGCCAACTGTCGGTGCCGATAGTGTTCCGCGGTCCCAACGGACCGGCCGAGTACCTGTCCAGCCAGCACTCCCAGGGACTCGCCAGCTACTGGGTGCACATACCGGGACTGAAGGTGGTATCGCCAGCGAACCCGGCGGACGCGTACGGCCTTTTAAAATCGGCGATACGCGACGACGACCCCGTGGTCGTCCTGGAATCCGAGATGCTCTACGGAGACAAGGGCGAAGTACCCGACGAGGAGACCCTCGTTCCCATAGGAAAAGCCGCCATCATCCGAGCGGGTACCGACATCACATTCGTCACCTTCGGCCGCCCGGTGAAGTACGCTTTGGAGGCGGCGGCCACGCTCGAGGCGCGCGGGATATCCGCCGAGGTCGTGGATCTCCGCAGTCTCCGTCCTCTCGACGAAGGCGCAATCATGGAGAGCGTCGGCAAGACAGGCCGGGCCGTGGTCATCGACGAGTCGTGGCCGGCAGCCTCGGTGGGTGCCTACATTGCCCACAGGATAGCGGCAGTCCGCTTCGATTCGCTCGATGCGCCGGTCGAGTTCGTGTCGAGCGAAGACGTGCCGATGCCGTACAACCACACGCTCGAATTGGCGGTCCAGCCGTCTGCCGCCAAGATAGTGGCGGCAGCGCTGCGCGCCCTGTACCTGGAGGCCTGATATGCCCGAAGCGATAGTAATGATAGCGCTATCCCCGACTATGCAGGACGGCATGATTTCCCAATGGATAATCTCCGAAGGCCAGGCGGTAAAGCCGGGCGACGCCCTCTGCGAAGTCGAGACCGACAAGGCGAGCATGCCGTACGAATCGCCGCGCGCTGGGGTCATTCTCAAGATTCTCAAGCCGGCCGGGCAAAAGGCGAATGTCGGCGAGACGATAGCAGTCATGGGCAAGGCAGGCGAGGATTGGCAATCCGTAGTAGCTGGCATCGCGCCGCCGAGTCCGCCCGCACAGGCTCCAAAGGCTTCCGCCGCGGGCGTTCCCGTGGCTCCTGCCGCCGCTCCCGCAGCGGCTCCCGCTACTCCTGCAGCGACTCTGACCGCGGCTCCAACGCCGGTCACGGCTCCTGCCTTTCCCGCCCTCGGTCCGGCAACGGATCAGACGACCCGACCTCTTGCACCCGCATCGATACCACCCTCCTCACCGCTGGCGCGCAGGATGGCCCGCGACCAGGGCATCGACCTCCGTTCGTTGAGTGGTACCGGGCCGCACGGGCGCGTGGTCGCCAGGGACATAACCGCGAGCTCCCTGAAACCGGACGCTGGCAATCCAGCATCCGGTCCCGCTCGAGCGGCCCCGGGCCTGCTTACCGCGGGAGGCGCACCTGGTTCAGGCTTGAGAGCCGATAGAGTAGGCTTGACGAAGATGCGCTCCATCATCGCCGGGCGACTCGGAGCCAGCTGGTCGGACGCGCCGCATTTCTTCGTGCGCGCCGCCGTCGACATGGAACGTCTGCTTGAGCTCCGCGCATCGGTGAACGCCGGCCGGGACAAAGGACTGGGACTCAACGCCTTCGTAATGCGCGTCGTCGCAGCCGCGCTCGAGCGTCACCCGGTGATCAACGCCTCCTGGGAAGGCGACGCGATACGGTACATGCCTTCCGCCGACATAGGCTTGGCGGTAGCGTTGGAAGGGGGTCTCATCACTCCCGTCGTACGCTCTTGCGAAGCCAAGGGGGTCGAGGCGATAGACGCCGAGTTGGCCGACCTGGTCGCCCGCGCGCGCACGGGAACCCTTGGCCCGCAGGAATACTCAGACGCCAGCTTCACTATCTCCAACCTCGGCTCCTACGGCATCGAGGAGTTCACCGCGATAATCAACCCGCCCGGCTCCGCGATACTCGCCCTTGGCGCCATAGTCAAGGAAGCCGTGGTCAGGGATGATTCCATAGTGGCGCGGAAGATGATGAGGATAACTCTCTCGAGCGACCACCGGGTCATCGACGGCGCCGTCGCCGCGGCGTTCGTGGCGGAACTGAAGAGTATGCTCGAAGAACCCGGCCGGGCTTTGTTGTAAGGCAGTTCCTAGCTGTACTCGAAACGGTAGGCCTTGCCGACGGCCGGCGGCATATCGGTGAGCTCGGTAAATTTCAGGGCGCTGCCGGGCGGCAACGAGTCGACCACCCCTTGCGTGACGAGGACTTCGCCGGCCTCGGCGGTATCCTCGCCCAGCTTGCTCGCCGAATTCACTTCCTTGCCGAACACGTCGGCGTCGCCTATCCTCAGCACCCGGCCGAAGCCCACTCCCGCGCACAGGAGCACGCGCTCCTCTTCCGACTTGTCCGCGTTGTACGCGGCGCAGACGGCCTGCATGCCAGCGACGGCCTTCAAGGCTTTCATCGGATTCCTGAAGATGATAAGCAGCGAGTCGCCCTCGATCTTGAGGAGTATTCCGTCGTTCTGGTCGATGACCGGAACCAGGATGCGCTCGCTCTCGTATATCGTCTGCAGAAAATGGATGATGCCGAAGGTCTCGACATTGCGCGAGAACCCGGAAAGGTCGGTGAATACTATTGCCCACTCCTCGCCGAACAGGTCCCATATGCGCTCGTCGATACGCCCCTTGTCGGCTCCGGGTGCCATTCGCTCGGCGATCAGGCGGGACAGCCTGTCCTCGGACGCCCCTACGGCGATGCTTCTCTGGTACTTCATATCGACCTCCCGGCATGAACCAATCGAGCTACCGACGGCAGTATACCATGATTTCCTCGATCGGGCGTCAGCTGGAGCGGATCCACAACAATTCGCATGGCTCCAGCTCGAGGACCTCATCGGGAATCACCAGCCGCGCACGCAGAAGATCGGTACCGGTCCGTCCCGCGAGCAAGGCCGAGACGGTTTCCGCCGCCAGCTCGACGGGTTTGTCGGAAAAATTGCCTATCACAGTCAGCAGCTGGCCGCCCCCCTGCTTGTGGAACGCCAGCACCGAACGATGCCCGGTTTCGGGGACCGAGATCGCCTGCGCGTCGAAAACAGGGTTGGCTTTCCTGACCGCCGAGAGCCTGCGCAGACCGGCGTAGACCCTGCCCGGCACGCTTTCGACTTCGAGCCGTTGCGCGAACAATCCGTCGTTCCATGATGACCTGTGTACCCAGCGGCTGTCGGACGCCTGCGCCGGGTCGTCCTCGTATTCGTAACGGTTCAGGGCGGCGAGTTCGTCGCCGAGGTACAGGAGCGGTATACCCCCGACGGAGAATACGATGCCGTACAGCAGCAGGACCCTGCGAATCGCTGTGTCCAGGTCTTCTCCGGAGCCTTCGCGGACCGCCCTCTCTATGCCGGCCAACGACGCCGTCGTTCCGCATATCCTTCGGTCCCCCGTGGCGGGGTTGAACTGGAATCCCACACCGCGGCTGAAGCTGCCGGGGAAGCTGCCCAGGTAGAAATCGTTGAGGAAGTTCCGATGGTCCCCGCCTTTGATGCCTAGTTCCGCGGCATCCTCGTCGGCGAAGGTCCAGCCGATGTCGTCATGGCAACGCACGTAGTTGACCCAGGCCGTCCCCGGCGGCAGGCGGTGCCGCTTGCGGAGCGATAGCTTTAGGAGGCTCGCGTCCTTTGTCGCCGAAGCCTCCCACAGCTCCGCCATCAAGAGAGGATTGTACGAAAGCTGGCATTCTCGCTGGTCGATGTACCGCGCGATGTCATCGGGGTGGACTATCGCCTCCGACTTGAACAGCAGAGAGGGGCAAGCCAGCCGCGCTACCGACTGGAACGCCTTGATGATGGTATGTGCCTGCGGCAGGTTCTCGCACGGGGTGCCCGCCTGCTTCCAGATGAACGCCACGGCATCGAGCCGAAGCGCCGCCACTCCCCTGTTGGCCAGCCCTATCATCTCGGAGGCCATCGCCCTGAACACCGCGGGGTTGCTGTAGTTCAAATCCCACTGGAACGAATTGAAGGTAGTCCACACCCACTTGCCCATGTCGGGGCACCAGGTGAACGAGCCCTTGCGCGACTCGGGGAAGATGTCGCGTAGCTGGGCCTGGTAGACCGCCGTGTCGGCCTTGTCGTTGAACACCCAGTAGAACTCCTGGTGGTCCAGGTCGCCGGCTTTGGCCTGCCTGGCCCACGGGTGCTCGTCCGAGGTATGGTTGAACACGAAATCCGCGACCAAGGCAATTCCCTCGCCCGCCAGGGCGCGCGCCAGGTTTTCCAGGTCGTCCATGGTACCCAAGGCTGGATTGGTGTCGCGGTAACTCGATACCGCATAGCCGCCGTCGCTATCCTTCTCCGGCGACAGGAAGAACGGCATGAGGTGCAGGTAGGTCACGCCGAGCTCCCTGAGCTCGGGAATCCTTTCGACGACGCCCCTGAAGCTGCCGGCGTACAGATCCACGTAGGCTACCGCGCCTACCTGTGAGCCGGAACTGAACCAGAGCGATTCCACCGGAACCAGCTCGTCATGCCGTCTGAGATCATCGCTCCGCCGCTCGAACGCGTAGTACACCTCGCCGATCAGATGGGTGAATTGCAGCGCAAAATCCGGCCTGCCCCCGTATAGTTCCCAGAACAACCTGGCGAGACGCTGGAATTCCTCCTCCAACCTTGCCGCGAACACTGGCCAGGCAGGCCGCGCAGCAAGCCCGCGTTCAGCCCACAGTTCATCGCATTGCCGCTGGAAACCGCTCCACCATGCTTCCATCGAAAGGCTCCTTAGCCGGACAAATCGCTTACCGAGCCGCGGACGACGAGCCGAACCGGCAGACGTACATCGTGCTCCACGATTTTTTCGCCCCTTACAAGCTTCATGAGCATTGCGATCGCCGCTTGCCCCTTGCCGTAGACATCCTGGTGCACGGTAGTCAATCCCGGGCGTACAATGCGCGAGAACACATTGTCGTCGAACCCTGTAATGGAAATATCCCCAGGTACGCGTACGCCACGATCCTGGAGATACGTCATGGCTTCAGCAGCGTAATAATCAGCGGAGAATACCAATACGCCGATCTTGTCCATATTCCTGGCGATCGATTCATAGAATCGCACGCGTTCCGCATTATCCTTTGAAACGGGCATATAGCAACTTTCATCGAGCGTCAGGCGGCGTTCCATGAAGGCGCGCCTGCATCCAATGAAGCGCGTACGGTCTGCCCCCATCGGTACGGTATCGTTGGCCAGGAACAGCATCGATCGGTGTCCCTTATCCAATATGTACCGCGCCATCTCGTACCCGCCACGCTCGTCCTCGAGACCGATGTTGAAATACCCGATGTCATCGTCATCTATGTAACTGTCAACGAACACCACTGGAGATTTGATGTTATTCCGAATCAAACGGCTGGTTGTTGATGGTACCCATACGAGCACGAGTCCGTCCAGCTTCCAGGTCTTTGCGAGTCTCACGACCTCAAGTTCGTCGCTTGTCGTATGGATCATCATGAAGTAGCCGTATTTACGGATCTCTGACTCCATGGCGCCCATTATCGTCGACGAGAACGGATCCTCGAGCACGGTCTCGTTGCGCCGCGGCTCCATGAACATTATGACGCCGATAATCCTTGAATTGTTGCGGGACATCATTATAGCCCCCATATGAGGGGCATAGTTTTCAATTCTGAGGATTTCCTGCACATGCCGCAATGTTTCCGGAGATACCTTCCCGGTGTTGCCATGCAGGACGTTGGAAACCGTCGTCGGACTGACGCCCGCCTTGTAGGCAATCTGCTTTATTGTAGCCATGTTCCCTGGAATCGGGCTGGTCGCCGCCTGCAGCGCGACGGACTGCGCAAACGCAGCCGCGTCATGCTATCGCAGGTAGCCGAGCCATTTCCTCTGCAGGTCTATGATCCTGTCGACCATCGCTCCGACATTGTGGGCCTGGTGGACTACGGGGTTGGCGAGCATGGCTTGCACCACGTACGACTTCTTCCCATGGATAACCGCTTCAGCTGTAAGATCGTATACGCCCGCGTAGTTCCGCAGCAAAGCGAGGTATCCCCTGGGGATGTTCGCAACGGGTATGCCCTGGACGCCTGCAGCGCCGATCTTCGCCGGGACTTCGACGGCAAGCCATGAAGGCAGGTCTTCGATCAAGCCGTCGTTGAGGATATTCACCGCCGACTCTTCGAAGTTTTCGTTGCCCAGGATCCCTTCGATGATAGGAACCACTCGCTCCGCAGTTTCGAGCTTGATCTGATACTCGACATTGGTTGTCAGCAACGCCTTGTACCAATCGTAGAAATCGAGTATTCCGCGATGGTCGACGACATCCCAAGCCCAGCTCAGGTATTCTCCAAAATGGCTGTCAGTCGTAATCGGCAGCAATTCGTAGTTGTCCAGCATGAACCGTACAAGGTGGCGATCGGCCCACTCGAAACGGCTCCGCATACCATCCGCGGCTTTTTTTTCGAATTTCTCGGAATGGTCAATACGGCCGGTCTTGAGGAACTCATCAAACAGGTCGCTATAGCCGGGTTCTCGCTGGAAGAAATCGTGCGCCTTGCGCAGGACATCGGGATACAGATCCTTGCCTGTACGCGTGTCCTTGAGTTCGAGCATACAACTGAAATGGTTGAGACCGGCAGCCGTGAAGTGCAGATCCTTCACCTTCATGCCGAGTAAGCGGGGCAACCACCTCGAGAGCCACCCGATTTCGTGGCACAGACCTATGAACCGCGCCTGCGGGAACGCCCGCTTGACCGTCGTGACGATCGCCGTCATGGGATTGGAATAGTTGAAGATGTACGCATCGGGGCACAGCTCCATCGCGTCCCGGACGATTTCAAGGATTACAGGTACTATCCTGAGCGCATGGAAAACGCCGCCTGGGCCGCCGTTTTCGCCGTATACCTGATGCACTCCGTACTGCATCGGTACCTTCCAATCGTCGTCCCACAGCTGGAAGCGATTGCCCACCTCGATAGAAGATATTATGAAGTCGGCGCCCTTGAACGCCACTCTCCTGTCGATTGTCGCCGTCACGGCAAAATCGAGCGCGTGTTGCTTGATGAACGCCATGGCGTTGCGGTATACGAAATCCAGGGTCTTCGGGTTGATATCGTGCAACACGATCTGGCTGCCGTACAGCCTCTTGCTGCAGAAAATGTCGCCGAGCGTACCGTGCCCGAATTGCGCGCTGCCGGCTCCTACAAGAACGATCTTCACGATTCTTTGCTCCTATTCCCTATTTAATTGAACCTTCCACCATGCCTTTTATTATGTACCGTTGCGCGAACAGGTACAGGATAATCACGGGAATTATGGCAATGAGGGTCGATGTAAGTATGAGGTCCCACTGCTTGAGGTAGGCCCCGGCGAACGCTGTAACCGCGATCGGGATTGTCTGCACTGCTCCGTTCGAGCCAAGGACGAGCAAAGGCAACAGGTAATCGTTCCAGATCCATATGCCGTTGAGGATGAGGACCGTGACGATGATAGGCTTGAGCAGGGGAAATACAATTTTGAAGAAAATGGATTGTTGCGAACAGCCGTCTATTGTCGCGGCTTCTTCCAGTTCGTACGGAATATTCTTTATGAAGCCATGGAAGACGAATATTGACAGCGGCGTGCCGAACCCGAGGTACGCGAACACGATCCCGTGGTAGGTACCAAGCAAGCGCAGGTGAAGGAAATCACCCACGACCCTCATCCAGCGGACCAAGGGATACATCAGCACCTGGAACGGTATCACCATGGCCGCGACGAAAGCCATGAACAGGATGGTAGACCAAACCTTGTTGGTGCGTACCAATACCCATGCGGCCATGGACGAAAACAGCACTATTACAATGAGGGACAGGATAGTGATGACGGTGCTGTCGACGAACGCGCCGAAATAATCGACGGTGGGATTGTTGAAAATCAGCGATATGTTTGCGGTCAGCTGGCCCCAGTCGTTTGGCATCGCGATCGCGTTGAAGATTATCTCCCTCGATGTCTTGGCCGAGTTGAGCACGACCATGGCGAACGGGAACATGAATACGATGAACAGGAGGATGGTGAACACTTCCAGAACGACAAGGCCCGGTTTGATGCGAGGCTTGCCCAGGCTGACTTTGCCGGCTGTCACATCTCCACCTCTTTCTTCTTGTTCACCGTGACCTGCACGATCGATACGATAACCAAGGCAACGAACAATACGACGGCTTTCGCTTGCGCCTCTGCCATGCGGTTGGCGGTCGCCGTACTGAATATGTTCATCGCGAGCAATTGGCTGGCTTTAACCGGCACTTCAAGGAAGCGCGTGGCGGGACCGCCGTTTGTCAGCGTGAAATTCATGTCGAATTGCTTGAACGATGTAGTCAGCGTCAGGAACAACGATATGGTGAAGGCGTTGGCCATCATCGGGATGAGGATATGGATTACACGCGACGGATAACTGGCTCCGTCAACGCTGGCGGCCTCCATAAGCGAAGCCGGTATACTCTGGATGGACGCGACGTAGATGAGCATTATGTACCCGGCGTATTGCCAAGTATTGACCGCCGACATCGCCCAGATGACTGTATCGGGTAGGCTCAGGAATGAAGTTTTAAGCACCTCGATCGACATCTTGCTGCCAAAATCCACGACGATGCTATTGAGGATGAACTGCCATATATAACCGAGTACGATGCCGCCTATCAGATACGGAACAAAAAACCCGGCGCGGTAGAAATTGCGGAGTCTGAGCTGGCTTGTGACGATCAGCGACAGGAAAAAACTCACAACGTTCACCAGGATGATGTTTATCACGGTGTACGCGATAGTGATAAGGAACGAGTACAGGAAATCGGGTGATGTGAACAAGTACTGGAAATTCCTAAAGCCTATGAAATTTACATCGTTGCTCACGCCGTTCCAATCCGTCATGGAATAATACAAACCGAAAAAGAACGGTATTATGATTATCATCACGAACGCGAACACCGATGGCGTCAAGAAGAGCGAGTTGACCAGCTTGTTCTGTTTCATGGGTACCGTTCCTTGCGTATGGGATCCCCCTGCCCGCACCGACTTGATTGCCGTGGAGCGGGAAGAGAGCGGCGCGGTCGTTTGCGGGACATCGACTGACCACAATTCGACCGGCCGCGTATCGATCCGGTCACCGGCTTCCCAGCCGGCACCGGACCGTGGTTTCACCACGTATTACTTGGACAGATTGCCGAAAGCCTTCTTCATGTCCGTGACGAATCGGGCCACGTTGTTCGGGTTCTGGGCAAACAAGTCGAAGATCGGGCCAAATACGTTCTGACCGGCGCCATCGGGGAGCATCCCGAAGAATACTCCATAGTTGCCGCCTCGCGCGTTGGCTTCCATAAGCGCCTGGCTCAGTTGTCCGCTCGGCTTGAGGGTAACGGACTTGAACGCGGGGATCATGCCGGCTTTGTTGACCATATAGTCATGGCCGTCCGCGGTCGTCGCGAGCGAGTTCAGGAACGCCTTGGCCGCAGCGGCGTTCGGGCTCTTGCTGTTCACTACATACCAGCTCGGCGCGAACAGGTAAAGGCCTTTCTCTTCGGTGTCGAGGAACGCGTGGGGCGCATACCCCATCTTGAAGGTGACGCCGAGTTGCTTCATGTTGGGGTCAACCCAGTTGCCTTGGTGAAGGAACGCGGTGCGGCCCTGCGCGAACGATCCGACCTGGTCGTCATAGCCGCCGTTGAGAAGGATTTTCTTGTCGGCGTACTTGAACAGAAGCTGGACGTACTTCGCGTATTGGGCGAAGCGCGCTTCGTCCATCTCGCCTTTGAGGGCTTTTTGGATGACGCTCGTATCGTCGAACGCGAGACCGCCACCCCAGTAGCACGCGAGGTTGTGCTGGCCAGCCACCCACCACATTCCTCCGGCGACGGAAGCGGCCATTGCTACGGGCGCGTCGATACCAAGTTCCTTCTTCTTCGAGTCAAGAACCTTGAAGGCCTTCTCGTATGCGGCTCTGGTCGTCAATCCCGCCGGATCGATGCCGGCCTTGGCCAGGATGTCCGCGTTGTACGCCAGGCCGTAACCCTCGATCGCGATCGGGAAGCCGAGCACTTTGCCGTCGACCTTGAACGCGAGATCGGTATCCTTCACCCATGGCTGGTCGCCCAGGTCCGCTATATAGTCTTTCCAGATCTCATAGCCGCCCTTGCCTTCGATCATGAAAATGTCGGGCATCTGTCCGGCTTGCGACTTGGCCTTGAGCGCTCCGCCGTAATCGCCGCCGCCGCCGAGCGTCTCCACCTTGACCGTGGTACCGGGGTTCGCGGCCGAGTATTTGACCGCGTACGCGTCGAGAGCGTCCTTGATCTCGACCTTCAGCTGGAACATGTTGACAGCGACTTCCTTGGGCTTTTCTTTTTCGACTTCCTTTTTGGCGCAAGAAACGCCGCCGAGCAGGATTGCCGCGATGGCCCCGACCGTCACAAGCCTTGTGATACTATTCCTCATTTTCATCCTCCCTTGAACCTTGAGATGCTCTTGATACCAAAGGACAAACGCATAGGTGTTACGCAACACCTATAGCAATTGTAACATTTAGCCGCACGCTGTCAAGGAAAAAGTTGAATTATGCATCGTCACCAGCGTTTCGGAGCTCTTTAAGAAACGGCTCACCATAGCGTGCAAGCTTCGTGTGCCCGACCCCGTATACCATCGAAAGCTTCTCCAGCCTGTCCGGCTTGGCGGAGACCATCTCCCTTAGCGTGCGATCGGGGAAAATAACGTACGGCGGCACGCCCGCGTCGTCGGCCAGCCGTTTGCGGAGGGCGCGCAGCCGCATGAACAACTCCTCGTCACCGAGGTCGATATCGCCTGAGGGGGATATCTCGACCACGGCTTTCCTGCGGCCTCGCTTTGTACCGACATATGCGCGGCTTGCGGTTTCGTCGAAATGCCGGGACGGCACTTGGTACGGCGCCCTGGTCGTGAACAGCTCGTATGCGGGCTTACCGAGCGCCAGGGTCGAGTGCTCGGGTTCACGTACCAGGTGCCCGGTCAACTCGAGCCGCCTCGCGAGGGCGAGCCAGCCGGACCTGGAGAGTTCGGTGCCTATGCCGAAAGTCGACAGCCCCCGATGGCCGAAACGCTCGACCTTCTCGGTCGGCTCGCCGAGGAGCACGTCGACAACGTGGGCCGCGCCGAATCGCTCTCCCGTACGCTTGACGCACGACAGCAGCTTGAGCGCGGGCACCGACATGTCGACGCTCTCACGCGGTCCTTCCAGGCAGTTGTCGCAGGAACCGCAATTTCTTTCATCATGCGCCTCGCCAAAGTGTTCCAGGATAAGCGAACGCCTGCAACGATCGCTCTCGGCGTAATCGCGCATCGAGGCCAGCCTGCCCATCGCGGCCCGCCTCTGCTCCGCCGGCAGTTCATCGAACAGTCTGGCGGCTGAAGCCACGTCCCCGGCGCTGTAGAACAGCACGCAATCGGAGCTCAGGCCGTCGCGTCCCGCCCGGCCGATTTCCTGGTAGTAATTCTCGACGCTCTTGGGCAGATCCGCGTGGACGACGTAGCGGACGTCAGGCTTGTCTATGCCCATGCCGAAGGCGACCGTCGCCACTACCACGAGGATATCGTCGCAGACGAAGGCCTTCTGCACGCGAGAGCGTTCCTCCGAAGCCATGCCGGCGTGGTAGGCCGCCGCCTTGATCCCGGCGGCTGCCAGAACGGACGCAAGATCCTCGGTTCGCCGCCGGGAACCGCAGTAAACGATACCCGACTTGTCGCGTCTCGCGAGAGCGAAGCGTACAAGGCGCCGTTTGAGTTCCAGCTTGCGCTCCACCGATATGCGGAGGTTGGGCCTGTCGAAGCCGCCGAGAAACACTACAGGATCCTGGAGGCCGAGGTTGCGCTCGATATCGTCGCGGACACGAGCCGTCGCGGTCGCGGTAGTCGCCAGCCACACGGCTTTGGGATACCGCGCGCGGAGTACGCCGAGCGTCCTGTATTCCGGCCGGAAATCGTGCCCCCACTCCGAGACGCAGTGGGCCTCGTCGACCACTATGAGCGACGGCGGCGCCTCGTCCACGAGCGACAACAGCCTGTCAGTCGCCAGAGACTCGGGAGCGGCGTATACGAGCCTGACAACGCCGGAGCGCACACGCGCCTCGATATCGCGCCGCTCGTCGGGATCGAGGGAGCTGTTGATGAAGGCCGCGTCAACCCCGGCCGCCTTGAGCGCCGATACCTGGTCCCTCATCAGCGCGATCAGCGGCGACACGACGAGCGTCGTCCCACGCATGACAAGGGCCGGGATCTGGTAGCACAGCGACTTGCCGCCGCCCGTCGGCAGCACGGCCAACGCGTCGCGGCCGGATAGCACGGTCTCAATTATTTCTCGCTGGAGAGGCCTCCACGAATCGTAGCCGAATACTGTCTTGAGGACCTCTTCCGGACGGAGTGTTGCCATGGCGACCATTCTATCAGAAAACGCGGGCGGGGGCACCGAAGCTTGACGGTTACGAACAGCGCCGGGAAACCAATCGTCCCCCGGCGTCAATTCGTGAAACCAAAACGAAACTATCCCCTATAGCACAGCACCGGATTCCTCGCGGCCGCGACCTCGTCCAGGCGCCCGACAGGCGTGCCGTGAGGCGCGTCGTGGAGCAGGGCGGGCTCGTTCCTCGCCTCGTCCGCTATCTTGAGCATCGCGTCGATGAAGGAATCCAGCGTTTCCTTGCTCTCGGTCTCCGTCGGCTCGATCATCAGGGCCTCGGGCACGATAAGCGGGAAGTATATTGTCGGCGGATGGAAGCCGTAGTCGATCAGGCGCTTGGCTATGTCGAGCGTATGGATGCCCGGGGCGAAGTTTCCCATCGCGACGAACTCGTGCATGCAGCGCCTCGGGTACTTGACCGGGTAGACCTTCTCGAGCCGCGCCTTGATGTAATTGGCGTTGAGGACGGCGTTCTCGGCGAGGCGCACGAGGCCGTCGGCGCCGAGCATCCTTATGTAGGTATACGCGCGGACGAGCACGGCGAAGTTGCCGTAGAAGGCCTTTATCCTGCCTATGCTCTTGCCGGGCATCCCCATCGAATACTTCCCGCCCTTCTCCATCGCGACCGGGCCTGGCAGGTATCCGGCGAGGACAGGGGCCGCGCCGACCATGCCGACGCCGGGGCCGCCGCCGCCGTGCGGCGTCGAGAATGTCTTGTGCAGGTTGAAGTGCATAACGTCGATGCCGACGTCGGCGGGCCGCAGGATGCCCGTGAGCGCGTTCATGTTCGCGCCGTCGCCGTAGACGAGGCCACCGGCGTCGTGGACTATCTTCGCTATCTTCTCGATGTTGCGCTCGAAAAGGCCGAGCGTGCTCGGGTTGGTTATCATTATGCCGGCTACGGTTTCGTCGCACTCCTTCTTGAGGAGCTCGAGGTCGATGCCGCCGTCGCTCGTGCTCGGAAGCGTCACGGTGGTCAAGCCAGCCATCGTGCACGAGGCGGGGTTGGTGCCGTGCGCGCTGTCGGGTATCAGCATCTTGACGCGGCCGGGGTGGCCGTGGGCAAGGTGGTACGCGCGTATCATGAACACGCCGGCGAGCTCGCCGTGGGCGCCCGCAGCCGGCTGGACGCTGACGCCCGCGAAGCCGCCGATAGCCTTGAGGCTCTCCTGCAAGAGGTATATCAATTCGATGGCACCTTGATTGCGCGAGTCGGAGGCCAGGGGGTGCGCGCCCCTCCATCCGGGTTGCGCGGCGGCGGCCTCGTTCGCC
>CAZKJA010000029.1:0-1578 GCA_964552925.1 uncultured Treponemataceae bacterium | reverse complement strand
TCATGGTACAGCTTCCCAGCGGGTAGTACTGCGTGTCTATCGAGTAGTTCTTCTGCGACAGTCGCGTGAAGTGGCGGACTACTGTCAGCTCGTCGAGTTCCGGCAAGTTGAGTTCCGCTCGCGCCAGCGCGGCGGGAACGGGTGTGGCGGGAACGTCGCTCTCGGGAAGCGAAACGCCTATCCTGCCCGGGCTCGACAATTCGTACGCGAGGGGTTCCGGTATCAGGTTCATACGGCGGCCTCCTTGAGGCTTTCGGCCAGGATTTCAATCTGGGCCCTGGTGTTCATCTCGGTGACGCAGACGAGGAGCTCGTGGGAACGATCGGGCCAGTACCGCGACAGGGCGAGACCGGGCACGACGCCGCGGCGCTCCAGCTTGTCGACGATCCCGGCTGCCGGCACCGGCGTCTTGACGACGAACTCCTTGAAGAAGATCCCTTCAGCGACGGCGAATCCTGGCAACGCGGCTATCAGCTTCGCGGCGTGGTGGGCCTTGTCCCAGCACAGCGTGGCGACAGCCTTGAGGCCTGATTTGCCTAGCGCCTCGAGGTGGATCGTCGTCATCAGCATGACGAGCCCCTGGTTCGAGCAAATGTTCGAGACCGCCTTCTCGCGGCGTATGTGCTGCTCGCGGGCCGTAAGAGTGAGGACGAAGCCGCGGCGGCCTTCGTGGTCGAAGGCCTGGCCGACGATGCGACCGGGGAGCTTGCGCACGAACTTCTGAGTCACGCCCATCATGCCAAGGAAGGGGCCGCCGTAGTTCATCGCATTTCCCAGCGACTGCCCCTCGGCAGTGACGATGTCGGCGCCGTACGAGCCGGGGCTTTTAAGCAACCCGAGCATCAATGGGTCAGCGGAGACGACGAAGAGCGCGCCGGCGGCGTGGACGGCGTCGGCTACGCTTGACAGGTCGTGGACCCGGCCCTCGAAATCTGGATACGAAGCGACGAAGCACGCGGTCGCGGCGTCCGATTTCCTGGCGGCCGCGGCGGGAGCCTCCGCGTACGCGTCGATGGTCACCGGGAACGCGGCGAGGGATGTCTTGAGCACTGCCAGGTATTCGGGGGGGAGCGCGGCAGGCACCAGCACCCCCGGGCGCGAAGGACCTCCGTGGTTGAGCGCCATTATCACTGCCTCGGCGAGCGCGGTCGCGCCGTCGTAATGGGAAGCGTTGACAGTGTCGACGCCCAGGAGTTCGGCCGCCATCGACTGGTACTCGAAGATTGCCTGCAGGGTGCCTTGCGACACCTCTGGCTGGTACGGCGTGTAGGCGGACAGGAACTCGCCTCGGGTCGCGAGCGCGGGAACCACGGCCGGGATGAAGTGGTTGTACGCTCCCGCGCCGAGGAACCAGGCGGAGTTCGACGCGCAGAGGTTCCTGGCGGCGAGCGATTCTATCTCCCGCAAGACCTCGAGTTCCGATATGCCGGCGGGCATATCGAGCCTCGGGTAACGTTTGTCCGCTGGCAGGTCGTCGAACAGTTCCTCGACAGACGCCGCGCCGACTATTCCGAGCATGGCCTTGCGGTCTGCCTCGGTATTCGGGATGAAGGGCACGGTCTTACTCCTTGCCGGCTT
>CAZKJA010000028.1:0-17292 GCA_964552925.1 uncultured Treponemataceae bacterium | reverse complement strand
CCGATTACGCGGGCCTTGCCGCTTTTATTTGAACACCAATGAGTTACTCTAAACTCTTGGCAAGGTGTGAGATATTCGGGCTGGATGCCCACACCCTTGTCCATGATTCTGTCCGTCGGTATCATCGACATCAACTCGGGGGGTATGATGCATCGTTACGCGGCTTCGTTGTTCATCGTATTGTTTCTGGCGTTCCCGTGCTTCGGCAGCGGCAACGCGGACGGAAAAACGCCCCGTAAGGGGGATACTACCCAAGGCATACGCCTCGGTGCCTTGAAAGGACCGACAGGCATAGGGATGATCCACCTGTTCGAAGGGGATACGCCGCTGCCGCGCGATGCGGAACTTACCATCGAAGCCATAGGGTCGACCGACACAATGGTCGCCCGCCTGCTCTCCGGAGAGCTCGACGCCGCCGTGTTGCCGGTGAACATAGCCGCGAAGCTGTACAATGGAGGGGTGGATTACCGTCTTCTCGCCGTCGTCGGCAACGGGATGGTCAAGTTGGTGAGCACCGACCCTTCGATCGGTTCGTTTTCCGACTTGCGTGGGCGCACCGTATATATCGCCGGCCAAGGCGCGACGCCCGAGTACCTTTTCAGGACAATCGCGAGACATGAAGGCTTGGATCCCGACAGGGACTTGAAAATTGTGTTCAGCATGCCGTATCCGGAGATCGCGGCGAGCATAGTGGCCGGTCGTATCGACCTGGCCGTGCTTCCGGAGCCTTTCGCCACGCTGGCTTTGCGGGGCAATCCTTCCGCCCGCGTGGCTTTCTCGCTTTCAGGGCTCTGGAAAACCGCCACGGGGCAGGCGAGCTATCCCATGAGCGTGTTCGTCGCAAGCGGCGCCTACATCGACAGGCATCCAGAGCTGATCGCCGCGCTTATGACCGCGTACAGGTCCTCGATACAAAACGTGCTTGCCGATCCCGTCACCGCTGGTGTGCTTGTGGAAAAACACGATCTGGGTCTCAAGGCGCCGATCGCTACGGCGTCGATTCCCGCGAGCGAGTTCGTTTTCATACCGGCGTCGGATGCAAGGGCATCGGTGGAAGCCCTTTTGTCGGTATTCCTCTCGCTTTCGCCGAATTCCATCGGCTCGAAACTGCCGGATGAGGCATTCTACGTCAAACTCAAGCGCTAGAAACCGCCTTTCGGGTACGCGGGTTCCCGGTACTTCCCGGGCTGACTCCCTGTTCGCGGTCGCCTTGATGATCGCGCTCTGGAAACTCGCATCCGCCTGCATTTCCGCCGATATAATCCTCCCGGCGCCTGAGCACGTGGCTTCTACCCTTTCAGGCATCATCTTTACGCAGAAATTCGCCTTGGCCCTCGGCGCAACGGCGATGCGCGGCTTGGCAGCCTTCATAGTATCCATGCTACTTGGCATAGCGTTGGGCATGGCCACAGGCGCGTCCGCCAGGGCAAGAACCCTCATGGCGCCAATGCTCACAGTAGTGCGTGCGACCCCCGTGCTTGCCGTCATACTACTGGCGATGATCTGGTTCCCCTCGGGCGTGGTCCCGGTATTCTCCGCGGTCGTCATGGCCTTCCCCGTCGTCGCCGCCGATGTCTCGGAGGGCGTCAGATCAGCTGATCCCAGATTGCTGGCGATGGCAAGTTCTTTCGGCGTTTCGAAGCACGATACGCTCATGGGCATCCGGGTGCCTTCCGCCCTGCCGCACGTGCTTTCCGCGGCCAGGAACGCTATCGGACTTTCCTGGAAGGTAATAGTCGCCGGGGAAGTCTTGAGCCAACCCGCCCACGCGATCGGTACAGGCATGCAGAACGCGCGAATCATGCTGGAAACCGCCGAGGTATTCGCGTGGGCGGCGGTTGGGATAGCCCTCTGCGCTATCAGCGATGCGGCGTTCGAGGCGATTGCCAGGAGGTTGTCATGGCCTTCGAAGTGAAGAACCTCAGCAAGGCTTACGCCGGACAGACCGTACTCGACGGGATCGACCTCGCTTTCCCCGAAAACTCCATCTCGGTTGTACTCGGCCCTTCGGGTTGCGGCAAGACGACGTTGCTCAACATCCTGGCCGGGTTGGACCCGGACTACTCGGGTACGGTCCTCGGCTTCGACCGCGCCAGTTCGAGCTACGTCTTCCAGGAGGACAGGCTCCTGCCCTGGATGAGCGCGTCCGACAACATCACCTTCGTGCTCAAGCCATTCATGCAACTCTCGGAGGCGATCCTGCGCGCGCTCGAGGCGCTCGAGGCGGTAGGGCTGGGCGACGCTATCCACAGCAAGCCCGCCGAACTCTCGGGCGGCATGCGACGAAGGGTCGCCTTGGCCAGGGCCTTCGCGTATCCGTCGAAGACGATACTGCTTGACGAACCGTTCTCGTCCCTCGACCTGAAGACGCGGATTTCCGTGATGGACTTGTTCATCGATCTGCGCTCGAAGGATGGTCGGAACGCGATAATTGTCACGCACGATGTCCGCGAGGCTTTGTACCTTGGTGACTACATAGCGACGCTTTCAGCGAGACCCTCGCGCGTTCGCGACGCGTTCAAGCTTGAACTCGACAGGATCCAGCGCTCCTACACGAGCGGCGACGCGGCCTCCATCGAGGCAAGGTTGTACGCCAGCATCCTTTCTTAATCCGGGCGCAGCCCCAGCATGGCCTCGATCATCGAGATCAATTCATACTCCGTGAACGGTTTGTCCATGAAGAAGTCATTGCCGGATCTGCGGGCGCGGGTACCCTCCCCCTCGCCTGCCCTGAGGTGCAAGGCGGGCAGACCGGGCATCGTCACCCTCAAGCGCTTTGCGAGTTCGAGTCCGCCCATCAAAGGCATGGCAAAGTCCGTGATGAGCAGGTCGGGCTTCCGGGCGAGCTGCTCGACGCGGAGCAGGGCTTCGCCTGGATGGCTGGCGGAAATCACGCGGCACCCGGCACGTTCAAGGATTACTTCAACGATCGCCTGGACCGAATCGTCGTATTCGACAAGGAGCACCTGCAATCCATCACGGTATGCGCGTCCAAGCGTTCCGGCCTCCATATGCTTTGTACCCTGGTTGGCGGCAGAAGTCGACGCGTCAGGCCCGGCTTGGGGGAATATCAGGCGGAAGGTGGAACCCGCTCCCTCGTTCGAGGTGACGAGCACGTGACCTCCTGCCTGGCGAACTACGGAAGCCACCATCGACAATCCCAAGCCCGTGCCTTGTTCAGGAGCCTTGGTCGTGTAAAACGGCTCGAATATCCTTGGCAGGACCTTTTCATCTATCCCGGAACCCTCGTCGCGCACCTCAATATAGCACCAACATCCCGCCGGGATGGGACCCAGGCTTCCCGGTGTCTCGGTCTTGGTTTCCAGCGAGTCGGTGATGATCGTGATCCTTCCGCCATCCGGCATCGCGTCGCGCGCATTGACGACAAGGTTCATCACCGCCTGCTCGATGCGGGTCCTGTCAGCCTGGATGGTCTGTCCGCAATCCGAGCCCCTAACGGCAAGGGTAGCCGTGTCCCCGACCAGGCGGTTGAGCATGCGTTCCATACCCGATGCCATCTCGGACAACGAGAAGCGGACAGGTTCGACCTCGTCCCGGCGCGAAAAGAGGAGTAGTTGCCTGGCGAGGGTCGCCGCGCGTTTGGCCGCTTGGTCTATTCCATCAAGCTCTCCCAGGCCGGATATTCCATCCTCGATATCCGCGCGCAGGAGGTTGGAGTAACCCATTATGGCGGTGAGGACGTTGTTGAAATCGTGAGCCACGCCGCCGGCAAACCTGCCGAGCGCCGATAGCTTCTGCGCATGGATGAGCTGATCCAGCAATTCCTTGCGTTCGGTCATGTCGAGCGCCTGGCACTGGTAGCATGCGGGATTCCCAGCAAGCTCCAGCGGCGCGGCTATGAAAAGAACCCATGCGTGGCTGCCATCCAAGCGCTTCAACCCGATCTCGCCAGGACCGAAGACGGCGCCTTCCGCCATGGCCCTTATCAGGTCCTTGAAGTCCGAATCGTTGGCGAAGATCTTGTCCAGCGAATTTTCTCCGGGGGCAAGGCGGGTGAACGCATGGTTGGACTCGATGACCCGACCGGAATGGTCGACGAGCAAGGAGGGAACGAGGCCGCTCTCGAACAAGAGCCGGTACCGCTCCTCGCTCGCCCTGAGCCGGCGTTCCATCGATGCCCTGTAAAGGCCTATGGAGATGGCCGTTTTTAGTTCCCGCTCATCGTAGGGTTTCAGTATATAGGCGTACGGATGCGTGAGCTTGGCCCGTTCTATCGTTGGACCGTCGGCGTACGCGGTCAGGAGTATGACGGGTACTGTCCAGCGCTCCAGGAGTATGGATGCGGCCTCGAGACCATCCATATCGCCTTGGAGATGTATGTCCATCAATACGAGGTCCAATTTGAGCCTATCGGCCGATTCCAGCAATTCCTCCGCCGACGGGAATGTACCTACGACTTCATACCCTGTCCTCTCGAGGAAGTTCTTTATATCGAGCGCGACGATGTATTCATCCTCGCAGATTGCGATACGTGGCTTAGCCTCTTCGTTTGCGCCCATGTCTTCAGTATGCAGTTTTGGCCATTGGTTTTATGCCCAGCTTGCCTAAAGTCGAGCGCAATTTGATCCTGTCGACTGGTTTGACAAGATAGGCGGTGGCACCACCCTTGAAATACGCCTCTATGACGTTCTTTGGATCCTCGAGCACCGTCGTCATCACGATCGGCACCTCTTTGGCCGGAAGTATTCCGCGCGAATGTTCTTCAGTGCGGATGCGCTTGAGTGCCTCCTGGCCATCCATCCGGGGCATCATGATATCGAGCATTATCACGTCGTAGCCTGTGTTTTCATCGAGCGACATCGAAAAAGCGTTTACGGCTTCCTCCCCATCGACTACCACATCGACAGTACCGTATTCCTCGAGAAGCCGTTGCATCATCTTCCGGCTTCCGAAATCGTCCTCAGCAACGAGTATTCTCGGCATCGTTACCCCCTTTTGTTCAATGCGGCAAGCACGGAGCTTAATTCTGCTCCCATGCCCTTGCGAAGATCCATCGAAACGGCTAGCGCCAGACTGGCGCACGCGGCGGCACCCGTGCCAGAAAAGTTGTCATGGGACGCTTTTACAAGCTTCTCCAGACTTGAACCGTTTTCCTTCGAGAATCCATCGCTCACAGCCGCCAGCATCGTATCCAGTTCCCGCCGCACTCCCAAGGTCTCGGCCTCCGACAGGGCTGAACATACCATCTTGTGGTAATCGCGTTTGACGCTCCCATCCGGTTTCCCTCCAGGCTTTATCCATTGTGGCACTTCGTCCGGCGCCCCAGCCGCGAGCATGGGGGTCCATTGCGATGATTCCTCCCGGTGATATGATTTTCCATACAATCCGACATGCCGAAGCTCGCCTGGGGACGGAACCGGCCATGCGGCTTGGTATGTGGATGGCAGCTCCACCCTAAGCGAAAACTCGGTACCGCACCCCGGTTTTGAGCTACACTCCAAATGAACCTGCAAGAAATCGGCCAAGGCCTTGGCCAAGGGCAGACCGAGTCCCATTCCTTCAGCCGCGCGGGTCGTGGAATCGTCAATCTGAGCAAACAACGCAAATGCAGTGGAAAGTCGTTCCTCCGGGATACCGGAGCCGGTATCGGAGACACGCAAGGACAAGTACGTGCTCCCGGCATCCGTAGTGGCACGTTCAGCCGAAAGCAGCACATGGCCGGAATCCGTGAACTTGACGGCATTATCGATGAGGTTGCGCACTATTATCTTCAACTTCCCTTCATCGCCGGAAATGTGCTTGGGCAAGTTTGGGTCTATATGCATGCGGGCGCCTACACCCTTGGAGTCCGCGTCCCCGGTGAAGGGCATCCAGCAATCGACCATGAATTGCTCGAGCTCGAACTCGGAATTGATTGGCGCCAAGCCTCCGAATTCCAGCTTTGTATAGTCAAGAATGGAATCTATTTTCGTCTCGAGTTTGCGGGCGCTACGCGCGGCGTGGTAGATATACTCGCTTAATTCCTCGGCATCCCCGGTACCGGCGGCGAGGTCCATGAAGCCGATTATCGAGTTGAGCGGGGTCTTGAGTTCGTGGCTGATATTCGAAAGGAAACGGGATTTCGCCTTGTCGCTGGCTTCCGCGGCTTCCTTGGCTATCCGCAGTTCCTGCTCGTAGCGATGCTTCGACAGGCCCATTTCAATCGCTATGCATAGTTCCCGTTCATGGTACGGTTTGACGATATACCCGTATGCATCGGATGCCTTGACCCTTTCGAGCGTTTCATCGTCGGCAAATGCGGTGACAAACACTATCGGGATCTCGGTATCGTTGTGGATGAGGCGTGCGCTTTCGACGCCGTCAATCGATCCCCTGAGCTGTATATCCATCAGGATGAGGTCGGGTTTCCACGTCGCCGCCGCCGAAACCGCCGCGTCGCCGGACGTGACGACAGGGCAGACCGTATACCCAAACGCCTCTAACCTGTACCGCATGTCGAGGGCGACGATATTCTCGTCCTCTACGATCATGATGCTTATGCCTTTTTTTAGATGCGCGCAATTCATGGACGGCCGCCGACAACCACGTTCCCGGCTTTGGAGAACGCGGCTTCGACGTCAAGCAGAATCACGAACCCATCGCCGAGCTTGGCGACGCCTGCGATGAATTTTTCAGCCGTCCGGGATCCCATCGAGGGTGCGCACTCTATGCTCTCCAGGGGAATTTCGACGACCTCCCTGACGCCGTCGGCAAGCATTCCTACGACCACCTCTTCGCCTTCGTACCTCATCTGGAGCACGATGACGGAGCTAGTATCGTCGAGGGCAATCGGCGTTCCATCGAATCTCAGACGAGGATCGACGATGGGCACCACGCTCCCCCTGTAATTGATGACGCCGCGCATATGCGGTATAGCGTTGGGAACCCGGGTGACCACGGGGGTTTCCAGAACAACCTCAACCATTTCCACGGGGATGGCGTACGCATCCTCACCCAGGATGAAACTGAGATAGCGGCCAGCCTCCGCGCCCGGTATTCCCATCGGGTTTACTCCGCTACCTTTTTGACAACGGCGAGCAGCTTGTCGGCGCTGAACGGTTTGACTATCCACCCCGTGGCACCCGCTTCCTTCCCTTCATTCATCTTCGATCCCTGGGACTCCGTGGTGAGCACCAAGATCGGGACAAATTTGAATTTGGGGTTTTCGCGTGCCTTTCTTATGAATGCTATACCATCCATGTTGGGCATGTTCACATCGGTGATTATGCAATCGAACCGTACGCTTTCGTCAAGTCGGGACAAACCTTCCAATCCGTCTCCGGCTTCGACGGTAGCATATCCCTCCTGTTGGAGGATATACGAAATGCTCTGCCGTATCGCAGCCGAATCGTCGATGATGAGAATACTCTTAGCCATGCTGCCTCCTCATGACGAACGACGTATGGACGCCGTTCATTGTCTTTCAATTATGATTAAAATCGATATCAACGAGCCGATCGGAGCACTTCCGCCGCGATCCTCCTCAGCGGGATAGTAACATCGACGCCACCCAGCTTGATGGCTTCGTTTGGCATGCCGAACACGATGCATGATTCTTCGTCCTGGGCTATCGTCCACGCCCTCGCGTCATGCATCTCCTTCATCCCCCTGGCCCCGTCGTCTCCCATACCGGTCATTATGACGCCGACAGCGTTGCCGCCAGCATACCTGGCGGCCGATCGGAACAGTACGTCGACGCTGGGCCTGTGCCGGCAGACGAGCGGTCCTTCCTTGACTTCGACATAGTACCGCGCTCCCGAGCGTTTGAGCAGGGTATGCTTGTTGCCCGGTGCTATGAGCACCCTCCCGCGTATTACAGTATCGTTGTCCTCCGCTTCCTTGACCCCCACCCGGCACAACCCGTCCAGCCTCCTGGCGAAAGCCGCCGTAAAATGCTCGGGCATGTGCTGGACAATGACGATGCCCGGCGTATCTTCGGGCAAGACTTCGAGGAATTCCCTCAAGGCCTCCGTACCGCCCGTCGAGGCGCCGACGACGACTACCTTTTCAGTCGTCTCGATTATATTGCTCGAGACAGGGGCCGGCAGCATTGCGTCCGCTGTGAGCTTGGGTGCTACATCCCGAACGGGGGAAACAGGAACCCGGCGGCGGTTCCTCGATGCGTAGGCGGCTTTGACCACATCGCATATCTCGACGCGCGATTCTTCCAGGAACTGCTTGGTACCCAGCTTCGGCTTTTGGATAATATCGACCGCCCCGTACTCCATCGCTTTTATCGCGTTGTCCGAGCCTTCTTCCGTCTTGCTCGAGCAGATGACCACCGGCAGGGGATTGGTTTCCATTATCTTGCGAAGGAACGATATGCCGTCCATCCGGGGCATTTCGACGTCGGAGATTATGACGTCAGGACGTTCGATCTCCATCCGCTTGAGCGCGAACAGGGGATCCGTGGCTACGGCTATCACTTCGATGGCTGGATCGGAGTCGAGAAGTTCCTTGAGCGTCTGCCTTACGACGGCGGAGTCGTCCACTACCAAAACCCTGATGCGTTCCATCGAATACCTCAAACCAAACTATAAGCGCTCGTATACGGTGGGCGCAAGGCCGCGCAATGGCAGATCCATGCCCGTGAGGGTTTCCGAATGCCCCAGGATCAGGTTGCCGCCGGAGCGAAGATATTTGCACATATGGCCGAGTATGCGTTCCTGGGTTTCCCTGTCAAAATAAATTATGACGTTCCGGCAAAAAATCACATCGAACCTGCCGTCGAACGGGAAACTTTCATCCATGAAATTGAGCCTTATGAACTCGACCTTGTCGCGCAGCATCTTCTTGATCCTGACTTCCGAGCCGGCGCCATCCTTGCTTCGCAACAGGTACTTTTTTTTGTAGGATGGCGGCACGGGGACTACCCGTTCCGCGTCGTAGACGGCGTTGATCGCGGCGGCCAGGGCCCTCGACGATATGTCGGAAGCGAGAATCCTGTAATCGAACGAGGGATGCGCAAGCCTGAATTCTTCAAGGACCATAGCCAGGGTATACGGCTCCTCGCCGGTGGAGCAGCCCGCCGACCAAAAAGAATACATCGTCTTGCCGGGATTGCTCGACAAGGCCATCGGCAAGAGGCGCGACGACAGTGCGTCGAAATGGTCAGGCTCCCTGAAGAAGTCGGTCTTGTTCGTTGTGACCATGTCTATCATATGGACGAGTTCCACATCGTCCCCGGAAAAAACCCGCTCGATGTAATCGTCAAAACTCGCGATGTCCAGTATGCGCAGGCGTTTATGTAGGCGGCTCTCGAGCATGACGCGCTTGGTGTCCGGCATCTTGATCCCGAGTTCCTTCTCGATGAACGCGGCCAGCCTCTTGAAATCCTTGTCGGAAATCCCTTTGTAGGCGATTGACCGGCCTTGATCGCTCAACTCGCCCTCGCCTTCTGTTCACGCTCCGGGGCGGCTTCCGCCAGCTTTATGCAATCCACTATCAGCGCAACGCGGCCGTCTCCGAGGATCGTCGCGCCTGAAAGACCTATGGAATCCCTGTACATGCGGCCCAGGGGTTTGATCACCGTCTGGTTTTCGCCGATTACCGCATCCACGACCAACCCCACCCTCGATTCCTGCACGTTTACTACGACTATCTGCCTGTTCTCCGGGGCCGTTCCGGCCACGCCGAAGAATTCCCTGACGTCGACGAAAGGTATGAGTTCGCCCCGATAGGGAATCAAGGCGGAACCGTTCGCGGAATCGCTGGCTTTTGATTCGACGCAGCCTTCCACGAGGGACAGGGGCAATACATAGTATTCATCGGAGACGTGGACCAGGAGGCCCTCTATGATAGCCAGGGTAAGGGGAATCTTGAGCACGATTGTGGAACCGCGTCCCGGCTTCGACTCTACCGATACGCTACCGCCCAGCGAGTCAATTTCACGCTTGACGACATCCATACCCACCCCGCGGCCCGATACGCTCGTGACGTTCTTCGCGGTACTGAAACCCGGCCTGAAAATCAGAAGAAAAGCCTCCGATTCGCTCAGCTGGTCCTGCAGCGTAATCAAACCCCGCTCGACGGCTTTGGCGCGTATCGCGTTCAGGTCCAGGCCCTTGCCGTCATCAGCGACGGATATCACGACATTCGCGCCGGAGTGTTCCGCGCTGAGCCGTACAGTTCCTCGGGGCGGCTTGCCGGCGGCCACCCTGTGTTCCGGAAGCTCTATGCCGTGATCGAGCGAATTGCGGATTATGTGAACCAAGGGGTCGTTTAGCCGTTCTATCACGGTCTTGTCCAGTTCGGTGTCAGCGCCTACGGTGACGAGGTCGACATCCTTTCCCAATTCCGCCGACAAGTCCCGGACCACGCGCCTGAACTTGTTGAAGGTCGAACCGATAGGGAGCATCCGCATTCCCATCGCATTGTCCCTGAGCTGGGAGACGAGGCGGTCGAGCTGTTCGGAGATTGCGGAAAGGCCGGAATCGGTAAGCTCGATGGAGGTCCTCGAGAGCCGGGCTTGCATAGTCACAAGTTCTCCGACCAGGTCGACGAGTTGGTCAAGCTTGTCGCTTGCGACGCGTATAGACGCGCTAGGACCTTCCGCCTGGTGCTCCTGGACTCGCTTCAGGTGGGCTTGCTCTACGAGCGCAGACTCGAGCTCGGAGGCGGAGACGACCTTGCGTTCCACGAGAACCTCGCCGAGCTTCCGCTGTGAACGCAATGCATCGCCGAGGGCTTCCGGATTTATCGCCCCCCGGTCGATAAGGATCTCGCCCAGCCTCCGGACGCCATCCTCGGCCTCGGCGACGTCATCTATCTGCTCGATCTTCACCGTGGACGCTCCCTCGACGAAGATGAATACATCGCGGATCGCGTCAATTCCGCTCGAAGTGGTAAGGACCGCCTCCCAGGCGACGTAGCATGCCTCCGGATCGAGCGATTCGAGCGGCGGTATACTTGATACATTTGGAATGCTTGACAATTGTCCCAAGGTGGCCAGTTCATCGAACAGCTTGAGCACCTTCGTGCCGTTGTGGAAAATATCCGGTGCCGGCTCGAAGTGGATGCGGAAGGTGCCCCGCGAACCCGACGCATCCGCCCGGTCATCGGGGCTTAGTTCTTTGCTTTTGGGCTCGTCAGCGGTCGTTCCGCCCTTCGTGCCCGGCTTGGCACCTGGTTTCGAATCGTTGACTCCGGCGACCGCGGCCTTGAACTCTGCCATCAAATCGAGCGCCGCCTGGTCGAAGGGGGACGAAGAATCTTCTTCGGCGAGCAGGGCGCGTATCTTGTCGCGCGCCTTGAGCGCCAGATCGACTATATGCTTGTCTACCAGGCGCTCCCCATTCCTGCAGGCATCGAGCAGGCTTTCCAGATCATGCGTGAACCTTCCCGCCTTCTCGAAACCGAACATTCCGGCCGAACCTTTTATCGTATGGATGGCTCGGAATGCGGCGTTGACGAGTTCCATATCCCCGGGCCGGTCCTCGAGTTCCAGAAGTATCGATTCCAGCTGGACGAGCAGCTCTTCGGCTTCCTCCCTGAATGTTTCCTTGAATTTATCGTTCATACCGGCACCTTGCCGAATTCCGGCAGATTTTTCATGAACTCATCGCCGGAGAGGGGGCCATGGGTCGAAAAGCCCGCCGCCACCAGACGGGAACACAGTGTGTCAGAAACCGTACCTGTGCACCGAAGCTCGCCGCCTTTGGCCCGCGCGGATGCGGCCGCGGCATATACTACCTGCAGGGCAGACAGATCAAACTCGACGACAGAGCTAAGGTCCAGGTCGACAACAGGCGAACTGTAAAGAGCCTCCTGGAGCCTGGTCATTAATTCGGATGCCCTGTCTATGGCAAAAGAACCGGTCAAGGTGACCGTTTTTCTTGAGGATCCGGACTGCATCAATCACCTCCGCGCAACGTTCCGGGGATACGACCGTATATCCATCCGGATTCGTTGCACCTTAACAAGCATAGGGGCTCTTATGCCTCGGCGCAAGTCAAACGAGGAAGAGATTCCTTACATTTTGGACAATTATTGAAGAACCCTCGCGTACAGCCCGGATCCGATCGACACGACCCGGTACGCGGTTCCACCATGGACTCCGTACCCCGGACGTGGCGTCCGCGCTCCGAAATCGAATGGCTTCACCCCTACCCAGACGACTGTACCGCCAGCGTCACTGAAAAGCGGCACTGGAGTGCCGTTTTCCGATACACTTACTATCAGCCCATCGAGCATTATCACATCTATTGCGTTGTCGAGTCCGTCCGCCCCAAAAAACCTGTACCGGAGCTTTTTCCCGTCCACGGATTCCACAGTCAAATCGACAGCCCCGTCCCCGTCATAATCCCAATATTTCACGAGAGGTTCCAGGAGCCTCTCCCGGTATTCATAGAGCCCGTCCGCGTCCAGGTCGGTTTCCACGTACTCTGGTACCATGCGGCCGAGCTCGGTGACGGTCCAAATCTTCCGGGATTCGAAGCGGCCGTCTCCATCGAGATCGATTGACTCCGGGGATGGGACGCCGCGCGAATACACTGAATACCCGGCAACTCCCCTGTTGTCGTACCACCACGCGCGCTGCGGCTCGCCTTCGTGCAACTCCAGCTTTTGACGTACTGAATCCTGTATATGTTCCACGGCGTACGCCTTGGCCGCGAATATACGCTCCGACGGAAAACCTTCCCCCGACACCCACACGCGGTACGGCCCTTTGGCTTTGTCCGTACCGAAAGGGGTCAAGCGTGCCATTGGGAATTGTACTTGCGAAGGCGCAATGCGATAGCGCCGCGACCCTGCCCCGTCGAAAAAAGACGCCTCCGTCACGTAAGGCCAAGGTCCGAATCGCAGTTCAAACCTTGTCGATCCCGATACGGCCCTCGCCGCCGAAGGGACGCCGGAGACGAAGTCCATCTCAATATCGGGGAGCCCGTCCTGGTCCGGATCATGCTTCAACGAAACCGGGGTTCCCCGATCGAAGCTTGTTTCCGTTTCCGCAAGGCCATCCTTGTCGGCATCATCCAGGAGAATTCCTGAAAACTTCGCGAACGCTGAATTGAATGCGGCCCGCGCGGGATCATTGGAAAGCATCCTGTACAAAACCGCAAGATCGTCCTGGGTCAAGGCATACGCGCCACTAAAACACTCCTCTATGACCTTGCCCTCGGGAACGAGGCCGTATCTAAGTGCGAATAGCGAAGCCCGCGCACTTGAGCCCCCTGTCGCGCGGAATTCCCTGATCAGGTACCTTGACTCGTCGATTGAAGCCGCGTACGGAGCGAGTTCCACGAGTATATCGGGATCGGAAAGCTTCATTGTCTCAAGCACGGCGAACCCGGCTGATATCACTTTCGCATCGGGGGCGTTCTTGGTCGGGCGCTCGGTCGCGCGCAACCAGGACAGAAGCGGCCTCGGATCGTGGGGGTACCGTTCCATCGATCGGAGCACGGCCGCCCGGGCGCCTGCCTCGTCGCCCTGTACGCGCCGCGCTACGGATTCTATATAAAGAGACTCGGCTCCCTGGGGTATTCCCTCCAGCATCCGGAGCGCGTCGGAACTCTTGTGTGTGCGCATAAGGAGGGATGCGTACAGGACCCGCGCATCGTCGATCGAAATACGCTGGAACGAAGCGCCGGCAATTGCCTTCTCCAATCTCGACAATTCACCGGCGAGGCTCTCGCCGGCGGACAATCCGTACAACGCTCGAAGGTAATTTGCATCCGAGTGGGAAGGAACGAAGGCGAGGGCCTCGTCGAGCAGCTCGATCGCCTCCGACCTGAAGCCCAGCGAGTACGCGTCGATCGCGCCAGGCAGCAACGCGGAGGCCAGGGCGGAGTCCCGCGCTACGGTGTCCGCCTGGGCGTACAGACGCCCGCATACGAGGAATGCCGCCGCGGCGATCGCCAGCGGCAAGGCTCTATGCCTGCGCCGTCCCCGGAGTGCCAAAGCCGAACAAAGCCTTGATGTCCTCATCGAGCAGGGTCTCCTTACGAATCAGCTCCTCGGCAAGATTGACCAGTTGGTCACGGTGCTCAGTCAGGACTTCGAAGGCTTTCTTGCGGCCTTCATCGAGTATGGCGAATACCGCACGGTCTATCCGCATCGCGGTATCCTCCGAGTAGTCCTTGTGGCGGGCGATTTCCTTGCCGATGAAGATCGGTTCATCTTCCTGGCCGTACGCCACCGGTCCCAAGTCCTCGGCCATTCCCCACTCGCAGGCCATCTTGCGCGCGAGCTCCGTAGCCTGCTTCAGGTCCTGCGCGGTACCCGTTGTCGTCTCGCCATAGATTATCGACTCGGCAGCGAATCCGCCGTACGAGATCACGATCCTGTCGCGGATCCAGCCGCGCCCGCGCGTATACGCCTCGCGTTCCGGAAGCGACAACGCCAGTCCCAAGGCCCGCCCGCGCGGGATGATGGTAACCTTATGTAAAGGATCGGCATTCGGGAGGTAATAGTGGAGCAATGCGTGCCCGGCCTCGTGGTACGCCGTCGCCTTCTTCTCGTCCTCGGAGATGACCAGCGATGTACGGGCGATGCCCATGAGTATCTTGTCGCGCGCCTCCTCGAAGTCCTGCATGGCGACCTGGCCCTTGTTCCTTCGCACCGCGAACAATGTCGCTTCGTTTACCATGTTGGCGAGGTCAGCACCGCTCATGCCGGGGGTTGCGCGCGCGAGCCGTTTCGCGTCGATATCCTCGGCGACCGGCACCTTGGCCATGTGCAGCTTGAGAATATCCTCGCGCTCCTGTATGTCGGGCATGGCGACGACGACCTGCCGGTCGAAGCGGCCGGGTCGGAGGAGCGCCGGGTCGAGCACGTCGGGGCGGTTGGTCGCCGCCAGGATTATCACGCCGTCCTTGGTATCGAATCCGTCCATCTCGACGAGCATCTGGTTGAGAGTCTGCTCGCGCTCGTCATGGCCGCCGCCGTAACCGGCGCCACGGGTCCTGCCGACGGCGTCGAGCTCATCGATGAAGAGTATGCAGGGAGCGTTCTTCCGGCCCTGGTCGAACAGGTCGCGCACCCGGCTCGCGCCGACGCCGACGAACATCTCGACGAAATCCGAACCCGACATGTGGAAGAACGGCACGTCGGCTTCGCCGGCGACAGCCTTCGCGAGGAGGGTCTTCCCGGTTCCCGGCATGCCGACGAGCAGCACTCCCTTCGGTATTCGCGCGCCCATCTTAACGAAACGCTGCGGATTCTTGAGGTAATCCACCACTTCGAGGAGTTCGAACTTGGCTTCCTTCTGCCCCGCGACATCCGCGAAGGTCGTTTTTTTGTCCGAAGTCAAAAAGCGCTTGGCCTTGCTCTTGCCGAATCCGAAGGCCTTGTTGTTGCCCTGCATCTGCCGGAACAGCATCCATACCAGGAAGAATCCGAAAACCCAGGGAAACAATTCACCCAGCATGCGAAGCGGCGTCATCTGGGCAACCTGCCCTTCCACCTTCACGCCCTTCGCGCGTAGCCGGTCGAGCAACTGCAGGTCGACATACGGGATCATCGTGGAGAAATCCTGGGACTCGCCGGATTTGCCCTTGAGCGTACCCTTGATGGTGCTCTGGTCGACTATACTGACCGAGGCGACGTTTCCCTCTTCAAGGTGGACCAGGAAAGTCGAATACGGAATTCCCGGCTTGGCGGAGGTGCCGTCGAAAAAGAGAAGCGCCACGGAGGCTGACAAAAGCCCTATGAATACTATCAATGATATGCGGGTACCCTTGGGCGGCCCTGCCTCGGGTCGCCTGGAACTACCCGGCTTGTTGCTGTCATCAGGTTGCATCGGTGAGCACGGCTCCTTTCACATCGAAAGCAAAAAATTCTTCCGCCCCGCCATTCCTGGCGTGGCCATCGCCGGCGCGGTCAATATCCCTGAAGACATCCTTCCCGCCGGCGCAGGAACAGAGTAGCGCCGCGATACCCCCGCGATCTTCCACCACGGGGAGAATGTCGCGGACGGACCGACGTATCCTGTAGTGTGAAAGCAGGGTGTCGACCATCTTGTGTCCGCAACTGAGCGTTATCGAATCGCCAGGACGCCTCGAACGTATGCATACAGGCCAGGAAAGCAAAACGCCGCGCGCTCCGCCTTCCTTTCCCGTGGAGTATATCGTAATCACCATGTCCGTGCCAATTCGATATGCTCCCGGAACCATGGCTATCATCGAGTAGCCGGCAGCCTCCGGACCGTCATACGGGGCAGCGCCTCCAGCGAGGAGCCGTGCCATGATCGTCCCGCGTTCCCTGGCAAACTCGATTCCCGCGCCTGACGCGAGCGTTCCCGAAGTCTTCGCCGAGCCAGCGGCCTCGAGTACAAGACCGCCTGATAAACGGCCGGTTCCCAAAGGGGCCGCGATGAGGTGCAAGGCCCTGGTCCTCAGCGCCATAGGCGCCCGGTCGAATAGATCGGCATCGATACAATGGCCAACGGGAAGATCCCCGGGAAGACTGCCACCCTTTCCCTTCCCCGCATCGACGAGCAAGGCCGAAGCCGCGGCTGCCAAGGCTTCCTCGTCCATAGCAAGCTTTCCAGCCAACGTGGCCAGCGATGAGCCGAGAGACGGAAAGACCGACAACAGGCTCGGGAGCACATCCTTGCGAACGCGGTTTCGCAAGTAATCAAGCCCCAGGTTCGTCGAATCTATCCGGTACGCCTGTCCGCGATCCCGCAGGAATCGAAACACGTCCTCCTTGCCCACCGATAGGAGCGGGCGGGCGACCGCGCCATTTCGTGCGGGTATGCCCCTGAGCCCGGCCGTGCCGGAGCCTGTGCAGAAACGCATAACCATCGTTTCGATGAAATCGTCCGCGGTATGGCCGGTGAGGATCGCATCGCAGGCAAAGCCAAGCCGTGCGCGTTCCAGGGCCTCGTAACGGAAACGTCTGGCCGCGGCTTCGATGCCGCCCTCCCTGCGCGCCGCCGACTGGAGCGTGCCGCGGCCCGCCGTCTCGATGGCGAGCTCGACGCGAAGCTCATCGCACAGGCCTTCCACGAAGCTGCGTTCGAGCGCTATCTCCTCTTCCGGGCGTATGCCGTGATCAACCCAGCAGGCGTACACCTTCAGGCCGCGCGTCGGGGCCTCGCCTGCGACAGCGCACAACAAGGCTACGGAATCCGGTCCGCCGGAGACAGCCACAATGACGCGTTCCAAGCCGGCGCCGGCAAGGAAACTTGCCACGGCGCGGGAAAGCGGGTCATCGTTTCTAGCGGCAGCTCGGGCTTCGGGCACAGTCGTTCGCCTCCGGGTCGGTCTTCCAGCGGTTACCAATGCAAAGGGGCCGTCCAGATGACGGCCCCCGGGTACAATACAGAAACCGGAGCTACTTCGCGGGCTT
>CAZKJA010000027.1:0-17356 GCA_964552925.1 uncultured Treponemataceae bacterium | reverse complement strand
ATCGCGACCCTCGGAGCGACGCTTTACCGCGCGATGGAAAGCGCGAAGATCCTCGAGGAGACCTACGGCGTCTCGACTGAGGTGATAGACCTGCGCTTCATCGCGCCGCTCGACTACTCGGTCCTCCTCGACTCCGTGGCCAAGACCGGCCGGCTCCTGCTCGCGAGCGACGCTGCCGAGCGCGGCTCGTTCCTGCACACCGTCGCCTCCAACGTCCAAACGATGGCCTTCGACAAACTCGACGCGCCTGTCGCCGTCGTGGGCAGCCGCAACTGGATAACGCCGGCCGCCGAGATGGAGGAGCTGTACTTCCCGCAGAAAGACTGGCTTATCGACGCCGTGCACGAGCGCATCCTGCCGCTGAAAGGTCGCTCACCCGTGTCAAACCAGAGCACGCTGGAACTCGAGCGCCGCTCCAGGCTGGGCGTCTAGGCACGGCGATGGCGGAACACGGAACGCCGTCCGCGGTAATCCCGCTGGGGACCGATCCCAAGGCCTTGCCGTTTCTCGGCATCGCCGCGGACCCCGGCGCGGCGAAAGCCGAAAGGCTCGCCGCGTTGCGCGCAATGGTCAGGGAAGTACCCGCCGAGGCTCCTGGCGGCGCCAATGTGCCCACGCCGACGGGCGAAATAAACAACCACGTCCATACGATATACTCGTTCAGCCCGTACACTCCGTCGATGGCGGCCTGGCGCGCCAGAGCCGCCGCCCTGGCCGTCGCGGGTTCGGTCGACCACGACTCCGTCGGCGCCGCCGTCGAAATGCTCGAGGCCTGTTCGATCCTCGGTATTGGCGGAACCGTCGGCTTCGAGCTCAGGGTCTCCTGCCTCGATTCGCCCTTCGCCGACAGAAAGCTCAACAACCCCGACTCGGCCGGCATCGCGTACATGACAGTCCAGGGCATACCCCGGCAAAGCATACCGGAAGCAGCGGCCTTCCTCGAGCCTATAGGGAAGGCCCGCGGCGAACGCAACCGCAAGACCACGGCCGCCGCTTCCGCGATCCTGGTCGAGGCCGGGTACGAGCCCGTAGACTACGGCCGCGACGTCGTGCCGCTGTCAAAGGCGGCCGAAGGCGGCAGCGTGACCGAGCGGCATATACTCGCCGCCATCGCCGGGGCAATCCTGGCGCGCCACGGCGCCGGTCCCGGGCTGTTGGCTGGGCTCGCCGCGAACCTTGGCCTGCTTGTTCCCCCGAAAGTCGCCGCCCTTCTCTCCGACGCGGGCAACCCGCACCTGCTGTACGACCTCCTGGGGTTCCTCAAGTCGGGCTTCCTCGAGCGGGTCTTCGTCCAGCCTGGCCCCGACGAGTGCGTGCCTGTTGCCGCCGTCACCGGCTTCGCAAAAAGCATTGGGGCGATACCAGCGTACGCCTACCTGGGAGACGTCGCGGACTCCCCCACCGGGGACAAGAAGGCCGAGAAGTTCGAAGACGATTACCTCGACGAGCTGTTGCCCTATCTGGCAGACGCGGGCTTCCAGGCGATCACGTACATGCCGCCCCGCAACACAGTTGCCCAGCTGTCCCGGTTGCGGAACCTATGCGAACGTCAAGGCTTGATGGAGATCTCCGGCGTCGACATCAACTCGTCCAGGCAGGGCTTCAGCTGCCCCGAAGTGCTCGCCCCTTCGATGGCGCGCCTCCTGGACAGTACCTGGGCCCTCGTCGCGCACGAAAAACTATCGGGACTCGACAAAGCGCTCGGGCTTTTTTCGTCGCAGGACCCGCTGGCCGCGCTGCCCTTGGCAGAGCGGATTGACAGGTACGCCGAAGTCGGACGAAACCTTGATCCATGCAACCCGGAAGATCCTGGCACGCTATCCCGGCTAGTCCGGAACTGGAGACAATGATGGAACTGTTACACGCCGCGCCATTCCTCCGCGGACTGGCGATGCACGATGCCGAGCGCACAGGAAACAGCCGTGCCGTAGTGACGACGGCCCCGTGGACCGCAACTATTCCCGATGGAGCCGTGCTTGTCGACCTACCCGACGGAGCCGACGAGGCGGGAATGCAAGCAGCCTTGAGGACCGCGGCAACTGGCACCGGAGGTTCCGCCTCCGGAGGCGTCTTAGGCCGGCTATTCGCGCTGCGCTCGGAAGGCGCGGGGCTGTTGTTGGCGGCCGCGCCCGAGCTCGACGAGGCCAAGTCAATTCTTCAAGGTACCCGCATGCCCGGCCTGACGCAGTCTTCAATGGAAACGGACGCGATCGCAGCCACGAAAACCACGGCAACCATGGACGCGATCGCCGGTGCCGCGGCTGGGCGGGACTTGGTAGTCGCCGGGAAAACCGCGCTTGTCACCGGTGGGGCGCAGGGCTTCGGCGAGGAGATAGTACGCGGCCTGGCTGCCTCCGGCGCCTTGGTGTTCATCGCCGACCTCAACCTCGATGGCGCCGAGAAACTCGCGGCGGAACTCAACGCGGCGTACGGCGGCACGGTTGCCGTCCCGCTCGCCGTCGACGTGTCGAGCGAGCAATCGGTGACCGTCGCGTTCGCGGCGATCGCCGCCGTGGCCGGAGGCCTCGACCTGGTCGTCAGCAACGCGGGGGTCCTCAAGGCGGGCAGCGTCCTCGAGCAGAGCCTCGCCGACTTCGAGTTCGTCACCCGGGTCAACTACACTGCCTTCTTTCTCGTCGCCAAGAACGCGGGCCTTATGATGAAACGGCAGCGTGCGGGAGCGCCGGCTCACCGCGGCGACATCATCCAGATAAACTCGAAGTCCGGCCTCGAGGGCTCGAACAAGAACGGCGCGTACGCTGGCTCGAAGTTCGGCGGCATCGGCCTCGTGCAGAGCTTCGCGCTCGAGCTGGTCGAGCACGGCATCAAGGTGAACGCGATATGCCCAGGCAACTTCTTCGACGGCCCGCTGTGGTCCGATCCGGACCGGGGCTTGTTCGTGCAGTACCTGCGGACAGGGAAAGTCCCCGGCGCCAGGACCATCGCCGACGTCAAGGCATTCTACGAGGCAAAGGTGCCGATGGGCCGCGGCTGCGAGGGTCCCGACGTTATGCGCGCCATCTTCTACCTCGTCGAACAACGATACGAGACCGGCCAGGCCCTGCCCGTGACCGGCGGCCAGGTCATGCTCAACTAGGAGACGAACGTGGAAAAGTTTATAGCGGTCATCGACATCGGCATGACCAACAAGAAAGTTGCGATATACGATTCCGCGCTCCGCATGATCGACTCGGTGTCGCGCACATTCGAACCGGTGATCGTCGACGGGCTAGAGACGCACGACCTCGCGGGGATGGAGGAGTGGTTCATAGCCTCGATCGCCCTCTTCGCGAAGGCACACGACATTGGCGCCATAGCGGTGTCCACCCACGGCGCGACCGTGGTCTGCGTAGGCGCCGACGGCTCGCCGAGCTCCCCGTGCGTGCTGTATACCCACGAGCCGGGCGACGGGTTCCAGGAGCGTTTCTACCGCAAGGTCGGTGACCCGGTCGAACTCCAGGCCGTCACGGGCACTCCGAGGCTGGCGGCGATGATCAACCCGGCCAAGGCCCTGTTGTTCATGGCCGAGCGCTTCCCGGGAGCCCTGGAAGACACGAAGCAGGTCCTCAATTATCCGCAGTACTGGGGCTTCCGCTTCACCGGGAACTACGGCGTCGAGGGCACGTACATCGCGAACCACAGCTACCTGTGGGACTGGAACGCCGAGCGCTACTCATCGGTGGCCGAGCGTCTCGGCGTCGCGGACAAGATGCCGTACCCCATCCGCAAATCCTGGGAAGTCCTCGGCACATTGAAACCGGAGATCGCCGAACGGATGGGACTGCGGCCGGATACCATAGTCACCATGGGAATCCATGACTCGAACGCTTCGTTGCTGCCGCATCTGGCCAAGAAGCAAGGCAAGGATTTCATACTCAATTCGACGGGAACGTGGTGCGTGATAATGCACCCGCAACAGCGCTACCGCTTCGAGCCGGGCGAGCTGGGCAAGGTTGTGTTCTTCAACCGTTCCGCGTACCTGCAGCCGGTCAAGACGACTATCTTCCTCGGCGGCATGGAATACGAGCGCTGGTCGGCTTTGATAGCTTCGGTGTCCGGAGTCAGGAGTGCCGACCCCGGGCCGGCAGCCTACCCCGCGGTGTTCGAGGGGATGGACGCGTTCATCCTGCCGGAACTCGTGCCGGGTTCCGGCCAGTTCCCAGGCTCGAAGGCGCGTGCCGTGGAAGCCGGCGCGACCTACCTGTTCGAGGACATCGAATCGGGAAAGGCACTACCGGCGTTCATGAAGGATTCAGCGCGCGCGATGGCGGTGCTCAACGCCTCGCTCGTAGTGCAGACCCTTGTCGCGCTCGACAGGGCGGGCCTGGTACCTGGTTCGGAAGTCTTCACCGAGGGCGGCTTCAGGAAGAACCGTGACTACAACGGCCTCGTCGCCGCGGCCTTGCGCGGGAATCCCGTCAAGCTCACCGACATCGCCGAGGCGACCTCGCTCGGGGCGGCGATGACGGCGGTCGCCGCGCTCGAAGGCTGCACGCCCGATGCCCTCGAGGGAAGATTCGAAGTATCTTACAAGGATGTCGAGCCGATGGCAGGCGCGGACGGTTTTGCCGCGTACCGCGAGGCTTGGCATCGACGTATGGTCCCGGGCCTGGCCTGAGATCCATAGATAGTACAAGGAGCGGAAATGAAGACCAAGGCAGTACGCATATACGGCGTCGACGACCTTCGGCTCGAAGAGTTCGAGTTGCCCCCGATCAAGGATGACGAGATCCTCGCCAAGGTAATATCCGATTCGATTTGCATGTCGAGCCACAAGCTGGCGATGCAGGGAAACGCCCACAAGCGCGTAAGGGCGGACCTCGCCACGCATCCGGCGATAATCGGACACGAGTTCTGCGGCGTCCTCGTCGAGGTAGGCAAGAAGTGGGCGTCCAGGTTCAAGGCGGGCGACAAGTTCGCGATCCAGCCGGCGCTCAACTATGAAGGCACGCTAGGGGCGCCCGGCTACTCGTACGAGCGCATAGGAGGCGACGCCACCTACATAATCATACCGCGCGAGGTTATGGAGATGGACTGCCTCCTGCCATACCAGGCAGACGCGTTCTTCCCCGGCAGCCTGTCCGAACCTGTCAGTTGCATAGTCGGGGCCTACCACGCCCAGTACCACACCAAGGGCGGCTCCTACGTCCACGAGATGGGCATCAAGAAAGGCGGTTCCGTCGCGCTCCTCGCCTCGGTCGGTCCGATGGGCATGGGAGCTATCGATTACGCGATGCACGCCGACCGCAAACCCTCGAGGGTTGTCGTCACCGACATCGACCAGGCGCGGCTGACCCGCGCCGCCTCGATCTACACGGTCGAGGAGGCGAAGCGGAACGGCGTCGAACTCATGTACATCAACACCAAGGACGTCGCCGACCCCGTGGCCAAGTTGAAGGAGCTGAACGGCGGCAAGCTGTTTGACGACGTGTTCGTCTTCGCGCCGGTCAAGCCTCTCGTCGAGCTGGCCGACAGGCTCCTGGGGAATGACGGCTGCCTCAACTTCTTCGCCGGCCCTACGGACACCTCCTTTTCGGCTCTCTTCAACTTCTATGACGTCCACTACGAAGCGCACCACCTCGTCGGCACCTCCGGAGGCAACACCGACGACATCAGGGAGTCGCTTTCGATGATGGCCGATGGTCGGCTCAACCCCGTCACGATGGTCACCCACGTCGGAGGACTCGACTCGGTCGCAGCCACCACAATAAACCTGGACAAGATCCCCGGCGGCAAGAAGCTTATCTACACCCACAAGAAGTTGCCGCTTGTCGCGATAACCGATTTCGCGGAGCGCGGCAAGACCGATCCCTTCTGGGCAGAACTAGGCAGGATCGCCGCCAGGAACGACGGGCTGTGGTCGAAGGAAGCCGAGGACTACCTGCTGGCAAACGCTCCGGAGATTTGAACCTTTCCTGAAACGGTATCTAGTTCCTCGAAGCTTGTGTCCGAGGGTCCGAAGGTACCACTAAAGGTATATCCAGCGACCTGTCGTTGCTTCCTGTGGTGTCGAATATCGGTCAGCCACAAGGTTCGAAGAACTATTGAAACAGCAAGGGTCGGTTCTTCCCTTTCGGGAGGATCCGGCCTTTTTTTTGGTCGTACCGGCATTTTCCAGACGCGCCTTGGCCGACGATTACTGGTTTGAAAAAATTCGTGTAAACGATTACATTTTTTTATTGACAGATTCAAAATTCTGGTAAACGATTACATCGTTGGAAAGCGCATGGCTTTCCCCGAGGAGAGACCAGTGCTGATCGGCATAGCTCCGTGCATCTCGCCCGAATTGCTCGCCTTGCTCCACCGCATGGGGCACGGCGACGAGTTGGTACTCGGCGACGCGTTTTTCCCTGGCGACGGCTGCAATCAACGAGTTCTTCGGGCGGACGGCATACGCATCCCTGAATTGCTTGACGGCATCCTGGCGCTTATCAACCTCGACGACTACGCGAGCGCGCCGTTGGCCATGATGGCCCCGGTTCCGGGAGACGCGCTCGACCCGATAATCGAGACTGTATACCGGGCCGTCGTCGACAGGCACTGGCCCGCAACCCCGGCTATAGCGCGGATTGAGCGCATGGCGTTCTACGAGAGGGCGCGCAAGGCCTTCGCCGTTGTGATGACCGGGGAGACTGCCAAATACGGCAATCTTATTTTAAAAAAAGGTGTGGTACCCGTCGCCCGATAGGAGCGGGGCCGCCTTTGCATTTGTCCTGGCCGTCGCTTGGCGTCGGCCTCATCGTCCTTCTCAGGGGGAGTACCTATGAAGAAACTGATCGTCTTCATCCTCGTCATTTCCGTAGTCGTCAGCGCGGGCTTCGCACAGAAGAAACCCGTCATCGGCGCGCTCATCCGCAACCTGGATGAACAGTTCGTCGCCGACTACGCGGCCAACATCAAGAGCCTCGCGGCCAAGGCCGGAGTGGAGCTCAAGCTGCTCGACTCACGCTCGGACCAGGCTACCCAGCTCGACCAGCTCAACGTCCTCCTTACCCAGGGCGTGAAGTTCTTCGTGATCGTTCCCAACCAGACCGAGGCTACCGAGCAGATGGCCAAGCTGATAGCCGAAAGGAAAGGCGGAGCTGCCTTCTCCAACATCCAGCCCTCGGTCGCCGCCCTCAAGGTAGGCAAGAACTTCTTCCTCGCCTCGAGCCCCGAATCGGTGGCCGGCCAGATCCAGGCCGACATCATCGACAAGTACTTCCAGAAGAACCCGAAGAAGCTGGCGCCCGGCAAGACAATCAACGCGCTCTTCCTCCTCGGCCAGCTCGGCCACCCCGCCCAGAAGTACCGCACCGACGCGGTCAAGGCAGGGCTCGTCGCCAAGGGCTACAAGCTCAACGTGATCGCAGAAGACACCGCCAACTGGAAGCCGGACGAAGCCCAGCAGAAGATGGACGCCTGGATCGCCGCCTATAACGGCAAGTTCAACATCGTAATCACCAACAACGACGGCATGGCCCTCGGCGCAGTCGAATCCCTCCTGACCGCGAAGTACGTCGACGACCCCAGCGACCTGACAAAGGACACCGACGGCGACGGCACGGTACTCAAGGTGCCGGTGCTCGGCGTCGACGCCACGCAGGTTGCCCTCAAGTCGATGGCCGAGAACAAGCTGTTCGCGACCGTCCTCCAGGACGCCGTCGGACAGGCTTCCACCGCCTTCGAACTAGCGCTCGCGATGGCCCAGGGCAAGTACAAGCCCGGCTTCGTAGCCTGGGGCCTGAAGCCCGAGAGCAAGCCCGGCATGGAAGCACCCGCCAACGATGCGTCCGTAATCGGCCAGTGCTATCTCGTACCGTTCAAGGCCGTTACAAAGGACAACTACAAGTCCTTCATGACAAAGTAATTTTTACAGGTTACTATTCCACTGGAGGGCGCGGGAGACCGCGCCCTCCGTTTGACGGAGATGCCGGAGGGGAACATGGCCGCGGAAACCCAGCAGGAATACGTTCTGGAATTGAGGGGAATCTCCAAGAAATTCCCCGGCGTGCAGGCGCTGGACGATGTGACGCTATGCGTGCATCCGGCCAGGGTCCACGCCCTGATGGGCGAGAATGGCGCAGGAAAATCGACCCTCATGAAGGTGCTCTTCGGCATCTACCACGAGGATGCCGGGGAGATATTCCTCAAGGGTCGAAAAGTAAAGTTCCACAGCGCCAAAAACGCGCTCGCGGCGGGCGTCTCGATGATCCACCAGGAGCTTATGACGGTGCCAGAGCGCTCCGTGAGCCAGAACATATGGCTCGGCAGGGAACCGACCCGTCGCGTCGGTCCTTTCCACATCCTCCACCACGCGAAGATGCGCCGGGATACGGCGGTGCTTATGAAGAGCCTCGACATGAAAATCGAGCCCAACGACCGCATGGGAAGCCTCTCGCTTTCAAAGCAGCAGGCGTGCGAGATAGCGAAGGCTGTCTCCTACAACGCCTCGGTGGTGGTAATGGACGAGCCAAGCTCGTCGCTCACCGAGACCGAGACGGATCAATTATTCCGGATAATCCGCGACCTCACCTCAAAGGGGGTCGCCGTAATATATATATCACACAAAATGAATGAAATATTCCAGATAGCCGACGACGTGTCGGTGATGAGGGACGGCAGGATGGTCGGGACCTGGCCCGTAGGCGAACTCGACGAGAACCGGCTCATCGCGTTGATGGTCGGCCGCGAGTCGACGAAGCGCTTTCCGCCGGTGGAATCGGAGCTCGGCGAAAACCGGCTTGAAGTCCGCGGTCTCTGCTCGGCGGAAAAACGGTCGTTCAAGGATGTTTCGTTCGAACTCAGGCGGGGCGAAATCCTTGGTATCGGCGGCCTCGTCGGGGCCCAGCGCACCGAACTCGTCGAAGCGCTTTTCGGCCTGAGGAAGACAGCCTCCGGGGAGATCCGCGTCAACGGGAAGAAGGCGACGATCCGCTCGCCGCAAGACGCGATCAGGCACGGGATGGGCCTTATAACCGAGGACAGGCGCGGCTCCGGCATTTTCCCCCTCCGCTCGATCACCGACAACACCGCCGTCGCATCGCTTGGCAACTACATCAAGGCGGGGCTATTCCTCGAGCACAAGCGCATAGCGGTCGAGACGCGCAGGCTCAACGAGGCTCTCAGGACCAAGACCCCGTCCATGGCGACCGAGATAATGAGCCTGTCGGGAGGCAACCAGCAGAAGGTCCTCGTCAGCAGGTGGCTTATGACCCTGCCCGAAATCCTTATAATGGACGAGCCGACCCGCGGGATAGACGTCGGCGCGAAGTACGAGATCTATACGATAATGGCGGAACTCGCCAAGAACGGCAAATCGATAATCATGGTATCCTCCGAGATGCCGGAACTCCTGGGAATGTCCCACAGGGTCATGGTGCTGTGCGCGGGCCGGCACACCGGCACCCTGGAAAAATCCGTGGCGACGCAGGAAAGCATAATGCGTTTCGCGACGCAATTTGAGTGAAGGAGCCGTCAATGGCCGCTAACGCAGTAGGCACGCTGGAATCCGGCAAGGGCATACGGGCCTTTGTAAGCAAGAACACCAACCTGATGACCTTCGTGGTCCTCGCGTCGGTGCTCGGTATCATGACGCAGGGCCGGTCATTCGAATGGCCCTCGGTGCGAAACCTTATGATAGCCGAATCCGTCCGGGCTTTCGCCGCGCTCGGCGTCGGCATGATAATAATCACCAGGGGCATCGACCTGTCGATAGGTTACGTGGTCTGCCTCGTCGCCAGCGTCGCTGCTTCCTTCGCCCAGACGCCCGACTACGCGGCGGCCTTGTATCCGGGCAAGGATTTCCCCATCTACCTGCCCTTCGTCGCCGGCATCCTCACCGGCGGCGTATTCGGCTTCCTGAACGGCGTCCTGGTCGCATATATGAAGCTGCCCGCTTTCATAGCGACGCTCGGCACGATGTCGATCGCCCGGGGCTTCCAGCTGATCTACACCAAGGCGGCCGTCGTCGGCAGCATCAAGGACAGCTACAAGGTGATAGCCCAGGGTTCCATCGGCCCGATCCCTAACCTGGCCGTCTACGTCGCTATCGCCGCCTTCTTCATCTGGATACTGCTGCGGCACACAAAGCGCGGCGCCAACTTCTACGCAATCGGAGGAAACCCGGTGGCTGCCCGCGTCTCCGGCATCAACGTCGAGAAGGAGCTCGTCGTGGTCTATACCTCAGCCGGGCTCCTGTACGGAATAGCGGGAAGCCTGCTCGCCGGAAGGCTGGGACTCGCCAACGCGTTGACGGCGAACGGCATGGAACTCGACGCCATCGCCGCCGTCACGGTGGGCGGCATCTCCCAAGCCGGCGGCGTTGGGACGATGAGCGGCATGATAATCGGCGTCCTTACGCTCGGCATCATCAATTACGGCATGACATACCTGGGCGTCGATTCGTATTACCAGCTGCTGGTAAAAGGCGGCATAATCCTTGTCGCGGTGTTCTTCTACATCAGGAAGTATTCCAAGCGTGACTAGAACCAAGGCCGTCACCATCACCGATGTTGCCGAGGCGGCGGGAGTCTCGACCGCCACGGTCTCCCGCGTGGTCAACGGCGACGAGCGCGTGACCGCCGCGACCGCGGCGAAGACCAGGCGCGCCATCGACGAACTGGGCTACAAGGCCAACCAGGTGGCGCGTAGCCTCAAGACGCGGGCGACGATGACGATAGGCGTCGTGGCGCCGGGACTCGCTAGCGACTTCTTCATGCTGCTCGCGGAGAGCATGGACCGCTATCTATCGGCCCGGGGCTACAGCCTTATCGTTTGCTCGTCCCGCGAAAGCGCGGAATACGAGGCCAAACGGCTCAGGTTCCTGTCCCACAGGCTCGTCGACGGCATCGTGATGATCCCCGCGACTTCCCACGGCGAACACGTCAGGGAGATCCAGGACAAGGGCATACCGATAGTCTTCATCGACCGGATGGTAGCGGACTCCACAGCCGACGCCGTGCTCGTCGACAACGAGGGAGGGGCGCGCGAGGCGACCGAGGCGCTCATCGCCGACGGTTACAGGCGCATAGGTTTCCTCGGGGCGAACCTCGAGGTGACGACGGCCCGCGAGCGTTACAAGGGGTATTGCGACGCGATGAGCAGCGCGGGGCTCGAGATCGAGGCGAATTTCACCCGATTCGGCAGTCTACACATCGACTCGGGTTACCGCTACATGGAAGAAATGCTGTCGCGTCCGGACGCGCCCGAGGCCTACTTCATAGTCAACGCCGAAAACCATGTCGGCGCCACGAATTACCTTATGACGGCCGGGCGAGCCCACAGGGACCGCATAGTGTTCGCGTCATTCGACGAAATGCCCTACTCGCCGTTGCTGCAATATTGTAGGTACTCGGTATCGCAGCCGCTCGGGGACATGGGGGAGATGGCCGCGAGGATGCTCCTCGGGAGGATAAGCAGCGGCGTGATAGGCTTCCCGGAAATCGCGCGGCTCAAAACCACGCTGATCAGGCACTGATGGAACGGGATCAGGCATGACGCTTGCCATGACGCATTTGCGTTCGCCACGCTCCAGGCGACGTGCCTTCGAGAAGACGGAACGCCTCATGGAATCGTTGCAGCGAACCGAAGCCCGAACCCCCGGCGACCGCCTCCATAGTAAGGTCTCCGGCTCCCAGAAGCCGCTTGGCCCATGCCACGCGGACTGTGACTATTTCTTCGTGGAGCGTACGGCCGGTCGCCCGCTTGAAGCGCGTCTCGAGGCTCCGTCTGGAGGCGGGCAGCAAATCGAGGAGCGCCGTCACGTCGAGACCCAGGCGCGCGCGCGCCCTGATTATGGTCGCGGCCTTGGAGACCAAAGGATCCTCGGAGGCGAAGGTACGGGTCGATTCGCGCTCGGTCACATCGCCCGGCGGCACGACGAGCGTCGAGGCATCGCCGCCTTCGAGTATCGAGTCGAGCAGCGCGGCCGCGCGGTACCCTATCGTCTCGCAGTCGAGGGCTATGCTCGACAGGCTCGGGCTCGAGAGTTCGCAGACTATGTCCTCGTCGTCGACGCCGAGCACCGCGACTTCCTCGGGAACCGCGATCCCCAGGCTTTGGCAGACGCTTACCGCCCTGAGCCCCGCTGTGTCGTTGCAGGCGAAGATCGCCGCCGGCTTCCTGAGGCCGTATATGAAACGCTCAAGCGAGCGGTCCCTGACACCGTGCTTGTTCGTGCCTCCGCGACCCTCTCCCTCCCACCATGGAAGGCTCCTCTCGAAGGAAGGAAACGCGCTTGGGCCGAGCCCAAGGGCCTCGGCGGCCCCGGCGCGGCGCTCCGCCGACCAGGTTACGCCCGGAACTCCAAGGTAAGCGATCCGCTGGAAACCGATGGAGCCCAGGTACTCGACCGCGAGCTTGCCGGTCAGAGCGTCGTCGTTTGTCACCGCGGAAAACCCCGGCCGACGGTAAGCGCCGGCCACGTCGACGAGGGGCAGGCCGAGGGCCGCCATCTCGTCGGCGTCGGCCTCGCTCTCGATGCGGGAAAGTATGCCGTCGCCGCGCCATTGCCGCAGGTCGCTGATCGAGCGGAACATCCAGCCGTACCCGAAAAGGCGCCACTGTGGTTTGGACTTGGCGTAGCGGACCACGCCGCGCGCGATGCCATGCTCGTAGAAATCGGCAAGTTCCATGCAAAGCGCGATTCGCCGTTCCTTCATCGTTTCGGCCTCCAGACGCGCAATTGCGCATTACGTGATTTAGTATACGCATATTGAGTATTGTCAATCCAGTAGCCCGGTACTACGATCAATCAGGAAGGCACCGGGGAGCACCCCGTTACCGACCAGGAGGAAAGCATGGAATACGAGTTTGCGAAGGCAAAGGAGCCGATCCCGTCGGCGGGCAAGGATGACCTTATAGTCGTGGCTGGCGCCGGCGGCTTCATCGCTGGTTCCCTGGTCGCTTGGTACAAGCAAAAGGGGTTCAACAATATACGCGCCGTCGACAAGAAGCCGGTAGGACAGTGGTACCGCGTGACGCCGGGCGTCGAGAACCTGTGCCTGGACCTTACCGACGAGCTCAACTGCCGACGCGCCGTCGAAGGCGCCTTCGAGGTCTACAACCTCGCCGCCGACATGGGCGGCATGGGCTTCATCGAGACGCACCGCGTCGACTGCCTGCGGTCGGTGCTCATCAACACGCACCTTATAGAATCGGCCAGCCGCGCCGGAGCCAAGCGGTTTTTCTTCTCTTCCTCCGCGTGCGCCTACAATACCGAGCTCCAGACGAGCCCCGACGTCGTCGCGCTCAAGGAATCGGACGCGTACCCGGCGATGGCCGAGCGCGGCTACGGCTGGGAAAAACTCGTGTCCGAAATGTTCTGTCAGGAATACTGGGCCGAGCGCGGGCTCGCGACCTTCATCGCCCGCTTCCACAACGTCTACGGCCCGCACGGCACGTGGCGCGGCGGCCGAGAGAAAGCGCCAGCGGCGATAGCCCGCAAGGTGATCGAGGCGAAGGCCGAGAACTCCGGCGCGATCGAGATATGGGGCGACGGCACGCAGACGCGCAGCTACATGTATATAGACGACTGCGTCGACGGCATCGACCGGATCGCCCACTGCGACGAGCTCGTCGCGACGCCCATCAACCTCGGCTCGTCGGAATTGATATCGGTAAACGCGCTTGTCGACATCGCCGAATCGATAGGCTCCGTCAAACTCAAGCGCAGCTACAAACTCGACGCGCCCAAGGGCGTCGCTGGCCGCAATTCGGACAACACATTCATCAAGAGCGTGCTGGGCTGGGAGCCGACGACATCGTTCAAGGTGGGCTTGGCGAAGACGTACCGCTGGATCGAGACGCAGTACGCCGACCACAAGGCCGGACGGCGCACCGTCGACTGAAGCGACGGCCAAAAAACCGCAGGAGCACCGCATGCCCGACGACCTGGCGCACATCACCGGCGGCCTACCCTACCGACTCGCGCTCGCGGGGGGCTGGATAGACCAGCCCTTCATATCGAGGCTCGACCCCGCGCCGCCGGGATCGATGGTCGTCATCTCGGTATATCCGGATTTCCGCTTCATGGATTATTGCGGAATGGGGACGAGCACGCGCAAGGTCGCCGGCGCCATCTGGGGCGCAAGCGTGCCTGGCGGACCGCCAGCGGATCTCGTGAGGGAACTGTACGTCGCCGAGAACTCAGGCAGGCCCGAGCCGTCAGGCAGCCAGGACATGGTGGGCCTCGTCTACCCGGGAATCAGCCGGATAGACTACGACGCCTCCCACGAGGACGGCGTGTTCCCGGTGCGCGTGGTCGGCAACCGTGATCCGGAAGCAGCTTCGTGGATCGAGAACATTATCCACATCCTGCCGGTCGCGCAGCGCCCCGCGGGATACGCCCCGCTCGGCGTCAAGAACCTTTCCCCCGAGTGGGTGAGGCGCCTCGGCGAGTCAGGCGCGGCGTGCTTCTCGTCGATAGCAGGGCGCGACCTTACCGGGCTCCAGGCTTCGATGAACGAGTGCATGCTGTGCTGGGAGACGCTCCTCCCGCATACAGTCAGCCACCCGACAATCACCCTCGACCTGGCCGGCATCCTCGCGTATTACCAGCGCGAATACGGCGGGGCGATGTACTCCGGCTGCGGCGGAGGCTACCTGTACATAGCCACCGAGCGCGAGGTTCCCGGATCCTTCCGCATCCGGGTGCGGCTGTGAGCCAGGCAGGAGCAAGCATGGAACGAGTCTTCGTGTCGGGCGCCTTCGACGATATGCGCTCGGGCGACATCCGCTTCCTCCACGAGGCCGCCAGGCTCGGCCCGCTTTCGGTCATCCTGTGGCCCGACGGGGCGATCGCTCGGTTTCGCGGCAAGCCGCCGCGCTTCTCCCTTGCCGAGCGCCGCTATTATCTGGCGGCCCTGCGCTCCGTCGACACCGTCGAAGTCGCGGATGTCAACATCGATCCGGATACGCTGCCGGCGGCGCACATCGCGCGCGCGCGCGCGGCGAAAGGATCCATTACATGGGCGCTCGCCGAACGGCCGCTTTCGCCGGAAGAGAATCCGGGCCCCGCGAAGCTGGCGTTCTGCAGGGCTGAAAGCGTGCGGTACCGGGTTTTCGAAGCGGCCGAGCTCAAGGGATTCCCCGACCTGTCGCCCGCGCCGTACCCGGAGCGGTTGCCTGGTACCAAACGGGTCTTTGTTACCGGTTGCTTCGACTGGCTGCATTCCGGCCATATACGCTTCTTCGAGGAAGCTTCGGCGTACGGCGAGCTGAACGTTGTCATCGGTTCGGACGCCAACCTGCGCCTGCTCAAGGGCGAAGGCCACCCCGCGTTTCCTGAAGACGAACGCGCTTTCGTCGCGGGATCGATACGGACCGTGGCACGCTGCATAGTCGCGACCGGTTCAGGCTGGCTCGACGCCGAGCCCGAGATGCGCGCCTTGGGAGCCGACCGCTACCTCGTCAACGAAGACGGGGACAAACCTGAAAAGCGGGAGTTCTGCGAGCGGAACGGCATCGAGTACATAGTGCTCAAGAGGATACCCAAGGAAGGCCTACCCGCCCGGTCGAGCACCGACCTAAAGGTATGAATCCTATTCGAAGCTTCCGGGCTACTTTTTCACCTTCGGTTCAGGAAGGCCGAATTGTTCGCGTGTCCGCTTGTACTCCGGGATCTGCTCGGCGTACCTGGCCAACATTTTTTTAAGCGCGGCGACCTGTTTCTCGGAAAGCGTACCCTTGCCGGCGAACTGGCTCGACAGCGACTCGTAGAATTCCCGATCGTTGAATTCGCGCTTCCCGCGCTTGACCGGCGGGTTCCATGTAGTGACCGGTTTCATCAAATCGAGCAGGGCTCCGCACTGGCCGGCGTCAGCCGCGTCGGGTTTTGACGGCAGCTTGAGATTCTCCTTGAAGTCTTCGAAATCCGGAATTTGATCGGAATATTTTATGAGTATCGAAGCGAGCGCCGCGAGTTGCCGCTCGCTGAGCGTCCGTCCGCCCTCCACCTGCGTGCGCAACGATTCGTAGAACTTCCCGTCATCGTAGACTTTTTTCCCGACTTTACGAGCCTCGCCGAATTGCACCGTGGCGAGCATTTCCAGCATGCGGATGGTCTCGGGAGGAGTCGCCTGAGGTTTGACGAGCTTCAAGCGCGTCGCCAGATCGCCATCGATTTGATCGATGTATTTGCATGCCAAAGCGAAAAGCAGTTGCTGCTGCCTCGAAGTGACCTGACCGTCGGCTGCGAATTGCTCGCCGACTGATTTTACCGTTTCATTCTCGTCGTAGACGCGGCGGCCTCGCGTGGTCGGAGCTGCCCAGTCTACGACCTGCCGCAGCGCCGCCAGGATCGCCTTGGTCGCCTCGGGTTCGGCCATATCCTTCGCGCCCTCGAGCCACGCGAGGAGCTGGGCGTAGAAGCCCCGCATCATATCGACCCATTCGACCGAGCCGTCCTCGATCCTGTCGAGCTTCTCTTCCATCTCGGCGGTGAACTTCCCGTTGAAGAGAGGATCGAGGGCGCCGACCAGGAACTCGAACCCCCGCATCCCCGCCTCGGTCGGAACCAGGGAGCGCTTCTCCTTGACGACGTATTCGCGCTTGTCGAGCGTCGCCAGCGTCTGCGCGTAGGTGCTCGGGCGGCCGACGCCGTTCTCCTCGAGCGCCTTGATCAGCGACGCTTCGCTGTAGCGGGCCGGCGGCTTTGTAAACTTTTGTTCGCCCAGCCATTCCAGGCAATCGAGCGCTTCGCCCTCGGCCAGCGGAGGGAGCCTGACCTCGTCGCTCTCGTCCTCGTCGTCGTCGTTTTTCTTGTCGGCGGCCATCTCGATACCGCTTGCGCGCATGTAGCCGGGAAAAACGATCTCGGACGAAGTGGCGCGGAATAGATACGTATTTGCGCCATCGGTTTCGATCTCGGCCGTGCGGCGGGCGATTCTTGAGCTCACCATCTGGCTGGCGACGAAACGCTCCCAAATAAGGGTGTACAGTTTCAATTCCTCGGGCTTTAGCCTGGTGAGGCTTTGCGGCGTCTGCGTGACTTCGGTCGGACGGATCGCTTCGTGGGCTTCCTGCGCGTTGCCACGGCTCTTGTAGACGTTCGGCTCCGCCGGCAGGTATTCCGCGCCGTATTCGGAAGCCACGAACGCGCGGCAGGCTTCCCGGGCGCTTTGGGCGATGTTGAATGAATCGGTCCGCATGTACGTGATAAGGCCGTTCTCGTACAAGGCCTGCGCGATGCTCATCGCGCGCGCCGGGGAAAACCCGCAGACACTGGAAGCCGCCTGTTGTAGCGAGCTGGTGATGAACGGCGCGCGCGCCTTGCGCTGGATTTCCTTTTCGATGACGCGCGCTACGTGCAAGGAACTCGCCTCGAGTTCGGCGCGGATTTTCGCGGCCTGCTCGCCGCTTTGTATATCGGCCTTCA
>CAZKJA010000026.1:2676-17368 GCA_964552925.1 uncultured Treponemataceae bacterium | reverse complement strand
AGCGGAGGAAACTGTCCCGGGCAACGAGGCGGAAGCCGTCGAAGAAGCCGATGACGACGAAGCAGCCCTGCGCGATGAGATCATGGGCCTGCTCGCGGAGCGGGATACCCTTTATACCGAGATCAACGAACTGAAAGACGAGAACTTCACGCTTGCCAAGGAGGCGCAGGAAGCTGACGGGTTCAAGGCGCGTACGCTTGAACTCGAGGCTGAGGTTGCCCGCCTCGAGGAAGCGCTTGCCTCTAAGGAAGCCGAACTCGCGGCGGCCGAGGCGCGGATAGCGGAAATCAGCGCCCGGCTCGAAGAAGAAGGCGCCCTTTTGGCAGAGGAAAAGACGAACGCTTCGGACGCGGCAGCGAAATTGGCCGCCGCTGAAGCCAGGCTCGCCGATGCCGAGGCCAGGATGGCCGCCTCAGGCGGAGACCAGGCCGCGATTGACGAGCTCATCGCCGGGAAAAACGCGGCGCTCGCTGAAGTGGAATCGATCCGGCTAGCCAGCGAAGCGACGGTCGCCGAGAAGGACTCCGTGATCGCAGAGAAGGACGCCGCCTTGGCTGACAGGGATGCCCTGCTCGCCACGGCAGGTGCCGAGCTGTCCGGCAAGGACGCGGCGATAGAAGAGAAGGACGCGGAACTCCGCGCCAGTGAAGATAAAATAGCATCAAAAGACACGGAACTGCTTGCGATAAACGAACGGCTCGCGGCCGCCGAAACCGACTTGGCCGCTTCGAAAGCGGCTCTTGCGGAAGCACAGGCAGCCGTGGCCAAGTCAGGTACCGCTCCGGTATCCCAACCTGCCAGTCCGCCCGTACAAGTCGTGAGCCCTCCCGTCCCGGCCGCGGGTCCGGTCGCTGGCTCGGCGGAGGCCACGTCAACCAAGCTGGCGGCGGCTGTGGCCGATGCTGAACGCAGGGTCGCAGCGATCACCGCCGAACGCGACGCGGCTGTGGCCGTCCGCGATGCCGCGATCGCTTCCAGGGAGGCCGCCGAGACGATGGTCCGGGCGGCAGAGGCTTCCAGGGCCGAAGCGGAGGCCGCGTTGGCGGCCGCCTTGGCCTCCGGCACAGTAGTCCGGGGAACTCCCGTTGCGCCCGCATCGGGCGGGTATCTCTCCGGTTGGTCGCTCGATACCTCGAAGTTCCGCAAAAGCCTCCGCGTCGGGTTCGACGGTTCGTTGTCCAGGATGGGATCCTGGAAGATCACCGGCCAGACCGCGGCGCAGACCGATGCCTCGCAGTATTTTTCACGGCTGGAAATGCCGCTCGCGCAGGGCAAGTCCGCGACGCTGTACCGCTTCAAGGCCCGCTCGACGGGCAAGGGCTGGGTAGGGCTCGGCCTGCACATCTTCGTCGAGGACAACAAGAAGAAACGCGGCTACGGAGAGGGCAAGAGCCTCCTCGTATGGTTCACGCGCGACAAGGCCTCGCGGGGCGACAACGCCACGTACCTGCAGCTGTTCCGCTCCGACACCGATGTCGTCATGGAGCGCATGTTCGACGCCGAGCTGCAGGACGGGTTCGCGGCCTGGCGGCTCGTCGAGATAGTGTACGATCCGGTCGCCGATTACATAGCCGTGTCCGTGGACGGAGTCCTGCGCGCGGTCTACAAGACATTCTTCGGGCGAGATGCCGGCGCGACAGTGTCGCTGCGGACCCTGGGCGGCGGCGGAGCCTTCCAGGATTTCTCAGCCTGGACAGAGTAAGCGGAACGTGGATATAAATTATTATCTTCTCCCGGCGCTCGCCCTCGCCGTGTCGACGGCGGGCGCGGCGCCGGAATCCGAGGTCGAACCGCCCCTGCCGCCCCCCGTTCCCTTTACGGAGACTTGGGCGTACCTCATGGTCGGCGAAGAATCGTTCTTCGACGCTTCGTACCCGATCACCGACCTTTGCTACTTCGGCGCCGAGGTGAACGCCTACGGCGAACTCGAACGAGTTCCCGATGTCGCCGCGCTCGATGCATTCGGAGGGCGCAAGCACCTTGTAGTCGCCGAAATCGGCAGTTACTCGCTGGCGCATCTTTGTCTCGACCCCGCATTCCCCGTGCGGGACTCCCTTATCGCCTCGATGACAAGCGCGACGGAGCCATTCGACGGCCTCCAGATCGATTTCGAATCCATTCCTGTCCGCGACCGCGACAACTTCGTCGAGTTCCTGCGATCGCTCAAGGCGGGTATAGGCGACAAGGTGCTCAGCGTGGCGCTGCCCGCCCGCTTCGACGAGGTCGGGGACGTGCTCGGTTACGCGCGGATCGCGGAAATCGTCGACAGGATAATCATAATGGCCTACGACGAGCACTGGAGCACAAGCGTGCCCGGACCCGTCGCTTCGATGGAGTGGTGCAGCCGCGTCGTCGCCTATGCCAGCACAAGGATTCCCGCCGACACACTTGTAATGGGATTGCCTTTTTACGGCAGGGCGTGGACCGACAAGCGCCTGGCGCGTGCCTACAAGCATTCGTCCGTGCGGGAGATCATCGCCGAACAGAAGGTGGACGATATCATGCGCGAAGACGGGATTCCTTGGTTCAGGTACGAAGAGATCGTCTCTGTGTCCCTGTATTACGAGGACGTGGTTTCGCTCGCATCCCGCTTGTCGAGTTACAGGGAGGCGGGAGTCCGCAACGTCTCATTCTGGCGCCTTGGCCAGGAAGACCCGGCTATCTGGCGGTGTTTGCAGCTTGAATAGCGGCAATTCGCTCATAATTCGGCAAACCGTGGATTATGGTCAATCCGATGGTATATATTAGAATAATTCGTTTTTGAGTGGGGGCACGTATGCGGAATTGGAAGACCAGGTTCTCGTGGATGCTAGCCATCCTCGCGATCGTGGGTAGCTCTGGAGCGTTCATCGCATGCTCTTCCCCTTTCGGCGCCTCCACCACAGGCCAGGTCTTTGTCAACTTCGGCTCGGGCGGCTCTGGCAGGGCGCCGGGAATACCCGCCAACGTCGCCTCCATCGATATCTCGATCAAGGCTTCCGACATGACGCCGATCGTGGTCAAGCTGACCACTCCTTCCCTGAGCGCGACCATAGACGTGCCCGCGGGCGCCGACCGGTCGTTTGAGGTCGTCGCGATGGCTGCCGGGGATATACCGGCGTACCGCGGCACCACAAGCATGACGATACAGGCGGGCGCGGTCCACGACCTGTCTGTCACGATGGCGAATCTGTACGCCCTCGTATATGATGCGAACGGCGCGACCGGCGGAACCGCTCCCGCCACTCTGTACCGCGAGGCGGGCACAGCGCTCGTCGTAGCGCCGAACTCGGGCGCCCTCGTCAAGACCGGTTTTGCATTCAACGGATGGAATGCGGCCTCGGACGGCTCGGGAACCGCCTATCTCCCCGGGGCTTCGGTCACCATGCCCGTATCCGGAATCACGTTGTACGCACAGTGGAGCGTGCCCCTCAGCAATGATGCAACGCTCAGCGGGCTCGTGACAAACCCCGTGACGTTGAACACCACGTTCCTTTCGAATTTGCTCTCCTATACTGGCGTTGCCCCGAGCAGCTTCCCGACAATCGACGTGACGCCGACAGCGAGCAATGCCAATGCCGATATTATGGTGCGTATAAACGGCGGGACGTATGCTCCCGTGACATCCGGATCCACATTGGGTTCATTGGCGCTCAACGCGGCAAATGGCAATAATATACTGGAAGTAAAAGTAACTGCAGAAAACGGAACCACCGTGCAAACATACACGGTTACCATAGCCAAGACTGTCATGATTACCATCTCTCCCGGTATTGGCGGCAGTGTGTCTCCAGGCTCCGGCGAGTTTACACCCGGCGCCATTATTTCGCTGACGGCTACGCCTGATGCTGGCTACCGCTTCACGATATGGAGCATAACGGGGGACGCCAGCGTTGCCCCGATCAATGGCGCATCCGCCAACATGACGGTCCCGGTTACTTCTCCCAGCTGGGTAACTGCCAACTTTACACCGGATTTCTCGGGCGGGACGGGAACCCTCGTTGATCCGTACCTCGTCGGTACGCTTGCCGAACTTAAGAGGATGAACCAGTTCCGAAGCGCGTTCTTCAGGCTTACGGCCAGCATTAACCTGGTGTCCGAAACCAACTGGCTGCCGATAGGCGATGCCACCACCAAATTTACCGGTGGCTTCGACGGCAATGGCTTCACCCTGTCCAACCTGACGATCAACACCGCGGTAGACCCGAATCGAGGCTTGTTCGGGTACGTCGACGGCGCGGTGATTTCTGATGTGAACCTCACCGGCATCAACTTCATAGACACCTTCGAGTCCGCCGGCGGGCTGATCGGCACGACAATCGGGGCCACGCAGGTAAGCAATTGTTCGGTAAGCGGCAGCATGACAGCCTATCAATCCGCGGGCGGATTGATAGGGCTAAGCGATGCAGGAAGTACTCTGGTGGTCTCGAACTGCTGGACCGACGTGGCCATCACTGCAACGAACTGGAGTTCCATCGGCGGACTGATAGGCTATTCAATGGGCGGCAGCGTTGTAAAAAGCTATACGCTCGGCAGCATAACCAAATCGAGTCCGGATACCGTGGATAACGTTGGCGGGCTGGTCGGGTACAACAACGCGATGAGCGTCACCAATTGCTACGCGCGGGGAAACGCGACCGGTGATAGTTATGTCGGTGGACTCATAGGCTTCAACACCGGTGCCAATGTTACCAACTCGTACTCGACCGGGTTTGTGACCGCCGTTATAAGCGGCGCCGGAGGCCTCATCGGTATCAGCGCCAGCGGCACGATTACTTCTTCCTACTACGACACCGATACCAGCGGGCAAGCCGACAGCCTGGGTAAAGGTGATCCGTTGTCCACCGCGTTGATGAAAGCGGCGGCGACCCACGCGACGACGTATGCTGGATGGGACTTCGCGACCATCTGGGATGCCTTTGTCGATGGCCAGTATCCAACTTTGAGACCTTGAGGTACATGATGAAAAGATGTATGGCAGGAATTATTGGCGCATTGCTCCTCCTTTGTTCCCCCCTCTTCGCCGACGTGACGGTGAAGGCTGTCAAGGGAACGGTCGGCGTTATGGAAGCCAGGAAGCTGACGCCGGTCTCGGTCGGCATGAAGCTGAAGGACGACGCGATGGTGGTCACCGGCGCCAACTCCGAGGTGACAATGCAGGTGAACAACGGCATCATAACGCTCAAGTCGTTGACCACCGCCCGCTTGAGCGGCGTCAAGGTGACGCCGACCTCGTCGACGGCGGCGATCGCCCTGCGGGGCGGCACCGTGGTCTCCGAGGTCAAGCAGATAACCGGGCTCAAGACGAGCTTCACGGTGACGACCCCGGTGGGCACCTCGAGCGTGCGCGGCACTACGCATACTATAAGTTACAGCCCCAGCCGCGGCATGGAAGTCGCGGTGGCCTCCGGCGTGGTCGCGGTAGCCTCGAACCGCGGCGCGGTCAAGCCGGTGGCGGCCGGCAATAGTTACGTGCAGGCGTCGGCGAGCGCGGCACCGCCTCAGGTGAGCTCGCAGGCGGCCCAGGAAGTCGCCGTCGGGGGCGCCGCGACAGCTTTCGCTCCGGTGGAAGAAGTCGCCGCCGCTACCGATCTCGGTGGGCAGTCGGCCGCCCTCACGGAACTTGTCACGCTTGTCGACAGCGTGTCGACGAGCGGCAAGGTCAATTTGATCATTACGTTCCCGTAGCCCATGCGGCTATGATTCGGCTTGGTGGGAATAATGGGGATAATAATGAAACGTTGTATCCTGGCACTTGCGATACTACTCATGGCGGCTCGGATCCCGTACGCGCAGAGTCTCGAAGACATAGTGGCGATCGGTGAAAAACCCGCTTGCACGATGGCCGATCTCTCCATCATGGCTAAGGCGATCGTGGAAAGCGCTCCGGACGACGCTGAGCTCCCGCCTCGAGCGGGAACTCGCCTCGTACGCGCCGGAATTGCCGCTTACCAAAGCCAGGGCGAGCCTTGTGGCGGCAAGGAGCCTTCGGGTCCGATCGTCGCTTTTATTCCTGCTTTTCCCGACGAAGCGCTACTCGTTCCGGACTATGGTAGTCGACGGGGTGTTTTCATCGACAAGCAGCGGAGCCGATGTAATGAACGGCGTGGAGTTGCTCGACTTCATCACGACTGTCAGCCAGAAATACGTCGTGAAGCCATGAAACGGACATACCCCGTAGCGTCGATCGTTCTATCAACGCTTCTCCTTTGCGCCGTCTCCGGTCTCGCCGCCCAGGATCCGTTTCCAGATGACGATTTCTTCATGCCCGAACCGGTAAAAGCCCCATGGCTGTTCGATTGGGGCTCGACGGTTTCGCCTGCCGCCCTGTTCGAGAGCGCCGGAGGAACGGAGACCCTTGTAGCCGGTTTGAGCGGCAACCTGTGGGCGCGGCTGAGCCTTCCGGCGGGCTGGCAATTCTACGCCAGGGTGCGCGACAACGTCATGCTCACCGCGCTCCCGTTGACCGACGGCGCGATGACGCTCTCCAACATCTGGGAAGTCAACGCAAGCTACCTGCAACTTGTCGACCCTGACGCGGGGCTCACGCTCGCGATAGGCAGGAAACCGTTCCTGCTGGGTTCCGGCCTGGCCCTCTCCGGGATCGGCGACGGTCTCGATTTCCAGCTGAGCAATACCCTGTTCTCGTTCCAGGCGTTCGGCTTCTATACCGGACTCCTCAACCCCGGTTTCTCGAACTACGGCCTCAGCGCCTGGGATGACGCGAACGGAGCCAGGCGCTATATCGGCGGCTACTCCCTTGGCGTCGGCCTCTGGGGACACGAGGTCTCGCTGCTCGGTCTGTACCAGGGCGATTTCGGGCTGGACCCCGACGAGTTGTACACGAGTTGGTACACGGGGCTCCAGGCGAAGGGCATGCTGTACGGCGGCGACTACCTTGTCGAATTGTACCTCGAGGATGGCTATAGCCCGAGCGGAGCTACAAGCTCGGGCGTACAGGCGTTCGGCGGCACCTGCCGCTACCAGCGCGTCTTCAGGCTTGCCACGAAGCCCAGCGTGACAGTGCAGTACTCGCTGGCTTCCGGCGACTCCGACCGGACCGCGACCGACGGCTCGGCCGGCAACGCGAGCGGCCTCGACACTGCCTTCCAGAGCTTTGGCCAGGTGTCCTCTGGCTCCGTCTTCCGCCCGTATTTCAGCAATATCCACATCGCTCAACTCGGTTTCGCCTTCAGGCCGCTGGAAGCCGCCGGGCCGCGCGTACGGGACTCGAGCCTCGGCTTGCGATACTTCTACTACGCGAAGTACGCGGATGCCGGGGTCGTCAACTCGGGCGAGGCAGACCTCTTATCGTACGACCTCGGACACGGCATCGACTTCGTGCTGCGCTGGGCTCCGTACAACGATACGAGCATCTTCCTGAACGCGGGCTTGTTCCTGCCGGGTGCGGCATTCCCCGCAGGCGAAGCGCTGCGGTACACAATCTCCGGAGGCATGAGCCTCTCATTCTGAGCGGGCGAAGGATCGGCATGAAGAAGTTCCTGGCCCGCCTGGGCGCGTTGACCAAGGGCGTCCCCGGCGCGGTGCTGACCGCCCTCGTGATGTCGGGCCTCGTGATCCTGTTCTCGTTCACCGATGCCCACGACAAGCTCGAGTACGTGCTGTATGACCTGCGCTTCGCGTTGAAGCCGAAGGCGGAACCCCTTCCCGAACTTGTCTTGCTCGATGTCGACGACGCGAGCATCTCGGCCCTCGGCGTGTATCCATGGCCGCGCCATTACTACGCCTTCGCGCTAAGGCAGATGCAGGCTGTAGGACTCTCGAGCCTGCTGTTCGACTTCCAATTCATGGATAGCTCCCCCCCGCTGCTCAATCCTGACGGCTTCAACACGCTGTACTCGGCGGTCGCGGGCGGACAGCAGATCGCGGCCGAGGACTTGTACGGCGTCGTGATAGACAACGACCGCGACCTGGCGATGGCGACAGAGGAGTTCTCCAGAGTACTCATGCCGTTCTCCTTCGCCAAGGTCGAAAGCAAATTGAGCCTGGGGCCGGAGGCGCTCGCGATCAAGGAGCAGGCGGTCGCGCGCTTTACCGAAAAGGCGTCTCTGCCGTTCCCCGCGGGTAGGGAAGGGCTATACCGCGCCATGGCGGATGCCGACCGGGTGGCGATCAACTACCCGATACCCGAGCTCATCAACGCGGCCGACTATTTCGGCTTCGTTGACAACGATGCCGATCTCGACGGCGCCCACCGGCGCATCCGGTTGGTCCGCATCTTTGACGACCGCATCTGGTTCCACCTGAGCCTGGTCGCCTTTCTCAGAATGTGCGGCGTCGGGCTGGACTCGCTCGAACTTGAACCCGGCGTGTCGATAGTGATACATGACGCGGTGCATCCGGTCAGCGGTAAACGTGGCGATATCACAATCCCGGTGGACAAGACCTTCGGCATCTACTTCGATTGGATAGGCGATTTCGAGCAAACGGCGCGGCACGTCTCCGCGCACGCGCTGATAGAGTATCCGCAATACGCCGACCAGTTCGAGATGCAGCTGATGCTCAAGGACATGGTATCGGGCAAGGGCACCCGCCAGGAGCTCACCGCGGAACTGGATGCCTTGCGCGCCGCGATCCTGGCCGAACCCGACTTCGAGAAGCGCTTCCCGTTGCGGCAGGAATACAGACAGGTGCTCGAGCGGTACAAGGCCGTGATACAGGAGTACCTCGACGAGAGCCAGGCGGAACTCGACGCTCTGCTCGCCTCGAAGGCGGCCGGGGAGACTGTCGACGAGGAGAGCATCGCGTCGGTCAATACCCTGATCACCGCTATCAACATCAAGACGAAGGTCGAGTACCTGTTCGATTCGGTCGCGGTATTGGGACTCACGGCCGCCGGAACCCAGGACGAGGGAGTCACGCCCCTGTCGAATTCGTACTGGATGGTCGGCTCCTATCCGACAGCGATCAACACAATCGCCAGGGGGAATTATCTCCGCAAGGCGCCCGCGTACGTGAATATCGCGGCATTGATCGGGCTCGCCCTGGCTTTGTCGCTGTTCATCCACGACCGATCCGCCAAGCTGTCCTACGCCGTCATTGCGATAGTAGTCGTCGCCGTGAACGCGGCCGTCATGGTCCTGTTCTTCAAGGCCTACCTGTGGATCGACCAGGTCAGCCTCAACCTGGCGCTTATCCTGCCATCAGCCATCATCATGATAACCAAGTTCGCGGGCGAGGAGGAGAACCGGCAGTACATCCAGGGAGCCTTCTCCAAATACCTGTCGCAGGATGTCATAGACCAGATCATCGCCAACCCCGACGCGCTCAAGCTCGGCGGGGAGTCGTGCACGATTACAACGTTTTTCTCGGATATCGCCGGCTTCTCCGGCATATCGGAAAAGCTGAGCGCGGAAGGGCTCGTCCATCTGCTCAACGAGTACCTTTCGGCGATGACCGACATAATCATGGGCAACCGGGGCACCGTGGACAAGTACGAAGGCGACGCGATAATGGCGTTCTGGGGCGCTCCGCTCGCCTATCCAGAGCACCCGTCCCTTGCCTGCCAATCCGCTATCGAGATGCAGAGGCGCCTGGCCGGGATGCGGACGGACTGGAAGGCGGAAGGGCGCCACGAGCTTAAGGTCCGCATGGGCATCAACTCGGGCCTGGCGGTGGCAGGCAACATGGGGTCGCGTACCCGCATGAACTACACGGTGATGGGCGACTCGGTAAACCTCGCCTCCCGCCTCGAAGGCGCGAACAAGGTATACGGCACCTACACGATGGTCAGCCAGCATACCCACGCCGCCGTGAAGGACGAATTTTGTTTCCGCGAGCTCGACACCATCCGCGTCGTCGGCAAGAGCGAGCCGATAACCGTCTACGAACTGCTCGAACTGCCTGGCCAGGTGCCGGAGGCCAAGCAGGAGGTCATCGCGCATTACGAGAGGGGCCTGGCCATGTACAAGCAGCGTCGCTGGAAGGAAGCGATGGTCGGTTTCGTCCGCGCGTTGAAGCTCGACATGGAAGACTCTCCGAGCACGTTATACTATCGCCGCTGCCAAGCCTACCTGAAAACGCCGCCCCCGGAAACCTGGGACGGCGTGTCGAACCTCAGCTCGAAATAGGGGTTCCGGCTTATACGATCCCAGCCATTCCCCCGAGTACCGTGACCACGGCGGCTATCGCGAGGGCGGCTACGGCTGCGAGCACGATGCCGGCTTTGGCCATGTCGCGTATCGTAAAAAAGCCTGTGGTGTAGGGTATCACGTTGACAGGGCTCGTGGTGACCAGGATGAACGCCAGATTCGACGCCAGCGCGGCGGCCAGCGCCAGTCCGCGCGCGTCCAGGCCAAGGCTGGTGCCGAGCGCGAGCACGAGCGGAACGATGATGGTGCCTGTCAGCGTGTTGGACGAGAATACCACCTTGATGGCGAACACGCCGAGCACGATGGCGGCAATCCTCCAGAACACGGGCAATGCCCCGACGCCTCCGAGCACGGCCGTGGCGACCCACGCCGCGGCGCCGGTCTTGTACAGCGTCGTACCCAGGCTGATGCCGGTGGCGATGAGGAGTATTCCAGACCAATCGATATCCTTCTCGATGTCCTTCCACGCGTAGCTCGTAACGCCGGGCGCGAACATCGCGACTACGGCGAGCATGGCTCCCATCGATATGGGCACCTTTATGCCGAGTGCGCGGCCGATCGCCGGGGACAGCATCCATAGCGCTATGGTCGACACGAATATTGTTCCGACCGCCAGTTCGTCGCGCGTAAGGGGCGTGCGCGAGCGGGCCTCGCTCCTTATCGCCTCGTCGCTCTTGCGGAGGCGGGGACGTTCCGGCGGGAAGATGAGGATGATGACGAGCCACGCGGCGGGCAACAACACGAGCGCGGCCGGAATTCCATAGAGCATCCAGCCGAGGAAGCTGATTTCGTACCCCGCGATCTCCGACATGAAACGTATGGCTATGGGATTGGAGCCGGAGCCAGCGGGCGTCCCGAGCGCTCCTATGAGCGGGCCCCAGGCGCACGCCATCATCAGGGCCGTCCCGAAGGTGCTGGCGCCGGGTTTCTCGCCTTCATCCGTCAGGATGACAAGCGCGAGCGGCATGATGATGGCGACGGCGCCGAGAGCGGTGATCCACATGGCCAGGAAAGCGCCGGCGGCGAGGAAACCGAAGATTATCCTTTTCGTCGAATTGCCAGTCATCGAGAGGACGAGCGATCCTGCGCGTTTGGCGAGACCCGAACGGCGGAGACCGGCGGCGATCACCAGGACGCCGATGAAGAACACGACGACGTCGTCGCCGAAGCCGTAGCGCACGATGTCGGTGTAGGTGCCAGCGCCGAGCACTGTCATGACGAGGACGGCGAGGAGACCCGTGATGTGGAACGGCATCGCCTCCGCGATCCACAGTACGAGCGCGAACGCGAGTGACGCTAGCGCCGCTCGGCCTTGGCCGCTCAGTTCCATCCCGTGTATCGTCGACATAGATTCGGGCAGGGGTACGAGCATCGCGGCGACGAGGATGACTACGGCGGCCACTATCGAGACGATTCGCCAGCGCATACCCTGCTGGCTGGCGGCGTGCGCGTTCGCTGTGCTCATAAGGGCATTCCCAATGCCTGTTTGAGCAACTCACCGACGAGCGCCGGCCTGTCTGCGACGAACGCCCCGGCCTTCTCGAATGCCTCTATCTTGTCGGCGACAGAGCCCTTGCCACCGGTGACGATGGCGCCCGCGTGTCCCATTCTCTTGCCCGCGGGCGCGGTGCGTCCGCCGAGGAACGCTACAACGGGCTTCGTGAACGCGCCCGAACACATCGCGTCTGCCACTTCCTCCTCCATCGTGCCGCCGAGTTCGCCGATGATCACGACAGCGTCGGTCGCCTCGTCGGCCTGGTAGTCGGGCAGCATCTCGGCGAAGCGGGTGCCCGGCACCGGGTCGCCGCCGACGCCTATGAGGCTGGACACGCCGAAGCCCGCGCGCACGACCATCGCGGTCACCTCGTTCGTCAGCGAGCCCGAGCGCGTCATCACGCCGATGCGGCCGCTCTTGTACACGCGCTCCATCCAGTACGGAAACATGCCCATCATCGCCAGGCCGGGGCTGATGACGCCGGAGGTATTTCCGCCTATGACGCGCGCGCCGCACGATAAGGCGGCCTTGCGTATCTGGATCGTGTCATGCAGCGGTATGCCGTCCGCTATGGTTACTATCTTCTTGATGCCGGCGTCGAGCGCCTCGAACACGGCGTCCTTCGTGAAGCGCGGCGGGACGAACAGCATCGCGGCGTTGGCCGGCATGTCCGCGACCGCCCTTCGAATCGTGTGGTAGACCGGTATCCCCTCGATCGACTGGCCTTCCTTTCCTGGCGTGACGCCGACGACTACCTGGGTGCCCAGATCGATCATGTGCCTGCTCCAGAACGAGCCTTCGCCCCCGGTGATGCCCTGGACGAGCACGCGGTCCGTCCTGTCCATGAATATGCTCATGCCCGTCCTCCGGCTTTGGCTCCGCCCGACGCCTTCGCGAGCGCGACGGCCTTGCGTACCGCCGCCTCGGTGTCGAAGAGCGGCTCGAGCCCGGCGGCCTTCAGCGTCTCGACGGCCTTCTCCTCGCCGGTGCCGCGAATGCACGCGACTATAGGACAGCGCGGCTTCAGCTTGACGATCGCCTCGGCTATGCCCTCGGCCATGATGTCGGCCCGCGCGATCGTCCCGAAGGTTACTATGAGGATCACCTTGGGGTCGCTGACCAGGCATAGTTCCATTGCGCGTACGGCCTTCTTGTAGTTTGGGCCGCCGAACTCCAGGTAGTTCGCAACCGAGCCGCCCTCGTAGTTGACAAGGTCGTAGACCACTGTCGTCAGCCCCGCCCCCGCGCACATAAGCGATATGTCGCCGTCGAATTGCAGGTAGGGTATGCCCTCGACAGCGGCCTGGTAGGCAACGTCGGAGTCGAAGTATTCGCGCGATGGCTGCGCGCCTCCCTGGCGGAAGGCCGAGTTGTCGTCGATCACAAGTTTGCCGTCGCCTGCGACCAAGGCGCCGGATTCCGTGACGAACAGCGGGTTTATCTCTACGAGCTCGGCGTCCTTCGCCCTGAAAACGGCCCACAGCGACTCGAGCAGGGGGACGAACTTCTTGACCGCCTCGGCGTCGAACCCGAGGGCGTACGCGATGTTGCGCGCCTGGAACGGCAGCGGCCCGGTGTCGATGTCGATCTTCTCGCGGATTATCTTCTCCGGCGCCGTCCGCGCGAGTTCCTCTATCTCCACGCCGCCGTCGGCGCAGGCGAGGATCAACGCGGTCGCCGCCCGCGGGTCGACAGTGATGGAAAGGTACAGTTCCCGCGCCACGTCGACTGCTTCCTCTATTAGAATTTTCTTCACGCCGTGCGCCGCGCCCAAGTCGCCGATCAAAAGTTCTGCGGCGTAAGCGCGCGCCTCCCCCATCGACTTGACCAACTTCACGAGTCCGGCCTTGCCGCGTCCGCCGCGAAGCACCTGGCTCTTCACTGCGCACGGTAGGCCGAGGTCCCCGACCGCATCCACGGCCTGGTCGACGGTCTCGCACACCCTGTGCCTGGGTACCGGAATGCCCCGCTCGGCAAACGCATCCTTCGCCTGATACTCGAACAGCTTCATGCATCACCCCGGTATTGTAAGATAGTAAATTTTAACCACAGAGGCACAGAGACACAGAGAAGAAGGAACATTGAAAATATGATAGGAAATTTTAACCACAGAGGCACGGAGGCACAGAGAAGAAGGAACATTGAAAATATGATAGGGAATTTTAACCACAGAGGCACAGAGACACAGAGAGGAAGGAAAATAGAAAATAAAATAGGAAAATTTAACCACAGAGGCACAGAGAAGAAGGAACATTGATAATAAGACAGTGAAATCAACCACAGAGACACAGAGGCACAGAGAAGAATAAAGATGAGAAAAGGAATATTTAAGATAAGAGTTTTTTTCTCTCGCTCATTCCTCTCTCTCTCTTTCATTCCTCTGTGACTCTGTGTCTCTGTGGCAAAAATGGCTTTACCCTTATCCTCTCTAGTCATGCTCTGTGTCTCCGTGGCCAAAACGTCTTGCAAGCCAGTTATTTAAACATCTCGTTTTCGATGGCTACTACCTGGTTGAAGGCGTTTGTCAGGAAGTCCTTCTTGAACTCCATCTTTTGTGCGAAGGCTACGGCGAGCCAGGTATCGACTATCTGCGTGCCGAGGAAGGGCGCGGTGATCCAGCCGCCCATCGTGATCACGTTCGCGTTGTTGACTATCTTGGCTCGTTCGGCGGAGAACAAGTCGTCGACCACGCATGCGTACACTCCCTTGTGCTTGTTGGCGACTATGGCCATGCCTTGGCCGGTTCCGCATATCAGGATGCCTTTCTGGGCCTCACCCTTCTGGACGGCTTTTGCGACCTTGGGAGCCTGGATGAAGTACGGCTGTGGAGCGTCCGCGCTAATAATGCCGAAGTCGATAAGTTCGATGTCCTTGTGGTTCTCCGCTATATGCTTGACGATCTCACGCGCGAGCGGAAATCCAGACAAATCAGAGGCGATAGCTAGGATCATACGTACTCCTTAAGATAGGAATTTGAACACAGAGACACGGATAAGATGAGGAAGAATGGATTGCTGATCGGATCTTTGTAATTCTCCCATTCATTCCTCCGTGTCTCCGCGCGTTCGCCCGGGTTCATGGCATGAATTCCTGTACTCTCTTTTCA
>CAZKJA010000026.1:0-2666 GCA_964552925.1 uncultured Treponemataceae bacterium | reverse complement strand
CGATGGCTAGCTTCATGCGTTGCTCCTTCAGATAGGAAATTTGAACACGGAGACACGGAGAAGATGAGGAAGCGCAGATTGATGATCGAGTCTTGTCTTTTCCTCATGCATTCTTCTGCGTCTCCGTGCCTCTGTGTGAATGGTGCAATTTCGCGAAGGCTTCAATCTCCGCGCGTTCGCCCGGGTTCATGGCATGAATTCCTGTACTCTCTTTTCAAACCTATTTACTTTCAGCAGGAAAGTAAATAAATATAGCATGACTACAAAGGCTTGTAAAGCGAGCAAGCTCCCTCGGTCCAGGGTTATTCATAAAAAGAGCGAAACGAACCAGACGATCAACGCGATCCATACAAGGGAAAACAGGATCGCGGCGATCGTGGCAAGCGGCGTTTGTACCCGATCGCCAGCTGTCAGGTGTTGCCATGCCTCGCGACGGCAACGCGCGCTTACCTCGGGGGGGATAAGCTTGATTGCAAGCACTATGAGCGCAGGCAGGATGAGCAGGTCATCCAGTTGGCCGAGGATCGGTATGAAGTCGGGGATCAAGTCGATGGGGCTGACGGCATAGGCGACCGCGCACACGATGATGACGCGCGCCAGGAATGGCGTCCGTGGATCCTTGAGCGCCAGGAACATCGCCCAGACTTGCCTTTTAAGCCGGCCAGCTCGACGCCTGAGCTTCATATACCAGGCCGGTCCCTTGGGTTTCATCGGTATCCCTTCATGTTTCCCGCGAATCCTACAGTGTCCGCGGTTTCATGGCAATCCTGGAAGTCGCGACCAATTTCCGCAAGCGCCCGGGATCGGCCATTCGTATTGGCAGATGGCAGGAGGGCAACTCATGGCAGGTAACACGAAAATCAACGGTAGAGGCAGGCGGGTGACTTCCATTGTCGCCATCGGGGTCGCATCGGTGATCGCGGGCGCGTTCTCGGCGTGCGTACCGGCACCGTTGGTTGATGTGTTCGAAGCCGGGGACATGCGGCCGCCGGCCGTGGCTTCGTGGGGGCCGACGGGCGCGGGCGAAGTGTTTATAGCGTTCGACGAGAAAATAGCCAAAGCCATGCCGGGGTTCGCGGTGTCGCCGGGACCCGCGGTTGATTCGGTCAGTATCGGTGAAGACGGAAAAAGCGTTGTGGTCAGGCTGAGCGAGGTGGGGGAGCCGGGTTCGGCATACGCGGTTTCGGGTACCGTCTCCGATGCCGCGGGCAACTTGTCAAGCTTCGTCCTCCCGTACTGGGGCTTCAATCCGAATCCGCCCGTGATGCTCATCAATGAGCTGCTGACCGAGGGGAGCACAACCCACCCGGATGCGGTCGAGTTTTTCGTCAGTGCGGGCGGCGAATGCGCCGGCCTGGCGTTCTTCGTCGGCGTCCCGGCCGATCACGATCTACGTTTCGTGTTTCCCCCGATGACGGTAGAAACCGGCGAATTCATCATACTGCACCTGAAACCGCAAGGCCTCCCCCTCGAGATCGACGAGACCGTGGACATGACCGCGTCGGGAGGGCTCGACGCGAGCGCTGTCGCCTGGGACCTGTGGTACCGGGGCGGTGACGGCGCCCTGTCCGGCGCCAATGGCGCCTTGTCGCTGTGCGCCTCCCCGAACGGCACGATGATTGACGCGGTGCCGTACAGTGAGCGCACCGTCGATTCCGATACGAAGTACGGCGGCTTCGGTACCGCGGCGTTGCGCGACAGGGTCGCTGCAATCGTCCTGGCGGGCGGCTGGGACGCCTCCGAGCCGCCCCGACCCGAGGATTGCGCCAGGTCGGCAGGAACGACGAGCACCCGAACGATATGCCGGTCTTCTTCGGGGGGAGACAGCGATACCGGCATCGATTGGCACGTCGTGCCGACCAAGGGGTCGACGCTCGGCTTGCCGAATTCGGACGAGGTATACGTTCCCTAAGGCATCGCTATTCGAAACCGGTTCATTCGCGATGAGGAAGCCATCAATCCTGCGATTCGCACGTTCCGCTCCCTTGACAATCGCGGAGACCGGTATAGTATGGACGAAGGGGATGAGGAACACACCTCAGCCGCGTCAGCGACCCCGTATTTCATCGTGTAAAACATACGATTCTCTTCGAGGGGTTGCGTGCTGTACGATTTCGTCTGGTTCGACCTTGGCTATACTCTTCTCCATACCAAGCGTGAAAAACAATTCCAGGCAGTATTGGCCCACTTCGACATAGACAGGTCGGAGGAGTATATCGGCAGGGCTTTCCATCTGGTGGACAAGCTGTTCATGCGCGAATACGCCGGCGTTTTGGCAAAGCCGGCGGAAAACTTCATGCCCTGGTATATGGGCTTCGTATGCCACGAGCTAGGCATAGAAGGCGATATTCTCAGGATTTGCGTGCGCTGGATGGATGCATGGACCAGCGTCTCCCCGCTGTGGCACGCGTACGATATCGCCATTCCGACCTTGTCGCGCCTCGCCGGACTGGGCGTGGGCCTGGGGGTTATCTCCAACTGGGACGCCAGCGCCAAGCCGATCCTGAAGGAGTGCGGTCTCCTAAACTATTTCGATCCCTGCGTCATCTCAAGCGAGGCGGGGGTATCCAAGCCGTCCGAGGCGATATTCCGGCTGGCCGTGGACAAAGCGGGCGTGGATCCGTCCCGCTGCCTGTACGTGGGAGACAACTTCTACGATGATTCGG
>CAZKJA010000025.1:14639-17968 GCA_964552925.1 uncultured Treponemataceae bacterium | reverse complement strand
CGATTTCAGGCGATTTATCTCAGCCAATCCAAGCTGGGCCGTTTCAGAACGCTCCGATCTTGAAAAACGGGGTTTGGTCGATGCCGATTACTTGAAAGACATCGACACGGCCGACGGATCGCAAGCGATTCGCTATGTTTCGAAACCGGCCGCGGAGGCGTACTGCGCATGGCTTTCAAAAACCGCGCCTTCAGGATATCGGGTAGCCTTGCCGACCGAGGCGCAGTGGGCATACGCCGCTTCGGCGTCGGATCCTTTGATCCCGGACACCGCGGTCCTTCGGAAATCCGGTACCGATGGGCCTGCCTCCATCTCGAGTATTCCGGCCGATTCCGCAGGGATTCGCGGCTTGCTGGGAAACGTTTGGGAATGGTGCGCGGACCCGTACTCTATCCATCCGGCCAGTGGTATCAGGGGAAGGGAATACTATCCCATTTCCGAGTCAGTCGTGCGCGGCGGTTCCTGGGCGAACCGTGCTGACTTGGTTAGCCTTGATTCCAGGGGACCGATGCCGGAATCCACCTGCTCGGCGTATCTAGGCTTCCGCGTGGTCCTGGTATCGGTTTCGGAGTAAGGCGTGGACGGCATCAAGATCATCGCGCTCAACCGGCGCGCACGATTCGACTATTCTGTCGAAGAGACTATAGAGTGCGGTATCCAACTTTTAGGCTCCGAGGTAAAATCGATACGCATGGGCAAAGTATCCTTCCCCGACGGATATGCTTCCTTTGATAAAAGCGAGCTGTGGTTACGGAATGTCCATATCGCCGAATATAATTTCAGCTCTGTTTTCAACCACGACCCAGACAGGCCCCGCAAGTTGCTGGCCCATGCGCAGGAGCTTAAACGCCTGTTAAGGAGGGTCAATGAAAAGGGCTACACTTTGATCCCGCTGGACTTTCACTTCAGGAAAGGCCGGGTGAAGGTGGAGCTAGGCTTGTGCAAGGGCAAGAAATTTGCCGACAAGCGCGACTCAATCAAGGAACGGGACGTCAACCGCGATATCCAGCGTGAATTCCGCGACAGGCAAGCTTGAAAGTGTCCAGCTTGCGAATAACTGGCGGGAAGTACAAGGGTCGCCGGATCGAGGTACCCAAGGGCGATTTTGAGATCCGTCCAGCCATGGACAGGATGCGCGAATCCTTGTTTTCCATCTTGGGACCGCTCGAGGGCTTTTCATTCCTCGACCTTTTTTCAGGCTCCGGTATAATGGCTCTCGAGGCTTCAAGCAGAGGCGCAGCGCCCGTCCACTGCGTGGAGCGGGATCGGGACAAGCTTGGATTGCTTATCAAGAACGTTTCCTTGTCGGCCGAGCGTATCCAATGCCATTGTGTCCCGGCGGAACGGTACATCCTGAGGTCGGAACTATCATTTTCGATCATATTTTGCGATCCGCCGTTTCCATACGCCCACAAGGCGGACATTATCCGGTCGATCGCGGACAAGGGCATCCTTGAACCCGGTGGACGTCTATTGATCCATTACCCGGCCGAGGATGTATTGCCGCATTCATATAAGTATTTGACTATGACAGACGAACGATCGTACGGTAGGTCTACCGTCAGGTTTTACACTGGAAGTGAAGAAACTCCGATCGAAGCCAAGGATGCTTGATGCCGATTCCTGACGCCGCCGACGACGCTATCGGCAACGTTAGCGGTCAAGCTCCCTTATGATCCTCAATAAACGATGGTCGACCGAATCGAGAGTCGCAAGATTCGTGACTTCGTGCCATACAGCGCTTTTTTTATCGGAAATATTCTTTATAAACTCCACTCCTCCAACCACGCCCTCAAGCTGTTCCAGTGCTGCTTCGTCGTAGCTCATCGGGCTCCCCTGTCCCGCGGTCGCTTTACCATCGATCGCGTGATGTCATATATCTTTACCAAGTAATTTAGCACGCGACCCGGTTGATTTCTTATGCTTCAATTGATTATTTTCGATGAAGACAATATACTGATCCAATGTCTTGGATTTCGGCGCGGACGGCGCTTTGAACGGGGGCGCTATGGACTACGCTCTGCCTGAAAATTTCCCCGATGACGGTCTTATCAAGACTGTAGATGAACCCAATGAAGAATTATCCTCGGCGCAGAAGGTACAGCTCAACCGCAGGGGAAACGCGCTTTTCAATTCCGGCGATATAGAGACTTCCAGGCGTATTTTCCAGACCACCGGTTATTCAGACGGACTGATGCGCGTTGGCGAATCCTACCTTGAAGCAAAGCGTCCTATCGATGCCCTAAAGATGTTCAAACTCTCGCATGATCAAGCCAGGAGTTCTGCACTCATAGAAAAGGCAGCCATGGCGATCAGGAAAATGCTCGATGAAGAGGTAAACGAATGAGCGACTCAGATAACCACGCAGAAGACCACGGGTTCGAAGAGGGGATGTCGACCCAGCAGAATCCCGAACTTCTTGAGATTGCTGAACTCTCCAAAAAAGGTTACCAGTACCTCAAGGAAAATCGCGTAAGCGATGCCGAGAGGAATTTCAAGAAGATTCTCGATAGCGACCCGGAGAATAATTACGCGCTCGTCGGCCTCGGCGACGCGGCGCGCAAGAGGGGCGCGCACCGGGACGCTGTCGATTACTACAAGAAATGCCTTATTTACCATCCTGGAAATAATTACGCGCTTTTCGGGCTCGCGGATTGCTACAAAGCCCTCAACCAGTACCAGAAAGCGATCGAAATCTGGGAACAGTACCTCCTCCATGACAACAAGAATATCACCGTACTGACAAGGATAGCGGATGCCTACCGAAAAGTCAGGGATTTCAGGAAATCCAAGGCAATCTACCTACGTGTCCTTGAGATGGAATCCGACAATCCATATGCGCTGATTGGCTTGGGGCACCTCCATTACGACTTCAAGGAATACAGGGACGCTCTCCACTACTGGCAGCGCATGGTCGATGCCCAGGGTGATTTGGTCGATATCCGAGTGCTTACTTCGATAGGCAATTGCTATAGGAAACTCAAGCAATTCGATACAGGCGTTCCGTATTTCGAGAAAGCCTTGGTCAAGGAACCGGAAAACTTCTATGCGCTCTTCGGACTGGCGGATTGTTATCGAGGCATAGGGGAACCGCAACGCTCCCTCGACTATTGGAACCGCATCCTCGACAAGGATCCGCGCAACAAGGTCATTCTTACCCGCGCCGGCGATGCGTACCGGAGCATGGACAAATACGACCAGGCGGCCGATTACTACGAACGCGCGTTGAATATCGAATTCGACGTCTACGCCGTGCTGGGTCTGGCGACAATTTCCCGTTTGCAGGGAAAGGTAAAATCCGCTGCCGAATCTCTGGAGCGGCTCGTCCA
>CAZKJA010000025.1:0-14629 GCA_964552925.1 uncultured Treponemataceae bacterium | reverse complement strand
ACGACGCCAAGAATTATCGCCTCTATCTTGAATTATCCCAATGCTACCTTGCGCTCGGCGACAAGCGTAAGGCTGAAGAGAAGCTCCAGGAGTTTATGCGTTTCGGAATCCGCAATTCGCATATCCAGGAACTGCTCAACCAAATCCAAGGCTAGTGGGTTTCGACCGAGTCCGGCGGCCTGTTGCGGCTGCCGGGCTATTACCCGAGGAGATTGCGGCCGCTTACGGCTTGTCTCCGGCCTTCCGCGGCAAGCAAGTCTTTTCCTGGATTTCGCGCGGAGCGAAGTCATTCCTGGAGATGAGCGACCTTTCAGCCGCCGACAGGGCCCGTCTGGCCGGTGAGGATCTGTTCTCTTCTTTGGTAGCCGAGAGCCTTGAGGCAGTGGACGGGTCGGTGAAGCTTAAAATTCGCCTGTGCGACCAATCGGCGATTGAAGCGGTTTTGCTGTCGGATGCGGAAGGCAGGCTCACAGCGTGCCTTTCGACCCAAGCAGGCTGCGGCATGGCCTGCGCGTTCTGCAAGACTGGAACATTGGGACTTCTGCGAAACCTGGGTCCTGATGAGATCGTCGAACAGTTCCTTGCCCTCTCCGCCCTGCGCGGCAAACCTTCCAATGTCGTCTTCATGGGGATGGGGGAACCGCTTCACAACCTCGAGGCGGTAAGGAAATCCATAGCTATCCTTTCCCACCCCGCCGGATTCGGTATTTCCCGGAGAAAGATAACGATTTCAACCTGCGGTATAGTCCCTGGTATAGTGGACCTGGCAGACAATGGGCCGCACGTTCGTCTGGCAATATCGTTGACGGCCGCCGACGACGCATTGCGTACCCGCCTTATGCCAGTCAACAAGGCCTGGAACCTTCGTGCCCTCCGTGAATCTCTCAAGCATTACCAGGCCGTGACGCACGACAGGATAACCCTCGAAGCAGCCATAATGGCCGGGGAGAACTCAAGCGTCCAAAGCGCCATGACGATGGCGGACTGGATAGGCGACCTCGACGTACAGGTAAACGTGATTCCCTGGAATCCGGTGCCGGGGCTTTCATACAAGGAACCTGCATCGGGCGAGGTAGAAGCCTTCATCCGCACGCTGGAACGTCGCGGCATAAACACCGTCCGCCGGGCGCGGAGGGGACGAGGCGTTTCCGGCGCTTGCGGGCAACTCGGCGATACGCTGGGTTCAGGCTGCGACATTCACTGATTTGTACTGCAGCCTGGCGCGGCACGCCTTCCGAGCCTTTCCAAGCGCCGCTGCGCCCTTGCGATCATGTCGCTGCCGGGCTTGGCTTCCATCACCGCGCGCCGGGCGTACTCCATGGCCAAGTCCACATCTCCTTGTATCCGCTCGGCGTACACCGACTTGCTGAACAGGCCGGCCGCGTCGTCGGGCAACAGCGGAACGATAGCGGCACGTTCGGCGAAACGAGACTGGTCGCGCAAGAGCCGCATGAGGGGGCGCGCCGCCCGCTTGTCGCCCGCATGCAAGGCGAACAACAACGTAGATTCCGCCTTGCCGCAATCCACTCTGGACTGCAATTCCGCCAGGCCCACCGGATCATGCAATCCCGTCGTCGCGCTATCGGTGACCGTCCACCCTATCGTAGAAAAAATCGAGGCTAGCGAAACTATATCCTGCGCATTATGCTCGAATACCTTTTCCAGCCGCGCGTGATTGCCAATTCTAAGGAAGTCGAACCATACCGAAGGTATCTCCGAGCCCGGGATGTCATCCCCTCGCCTTGCGCCAAGGACCGCGGTCTCAAGATTCTGCAGGGAACAATCTCCCAGGGGTTTCCGCCAAAGCCGCCTTGCGGCGTGGAGCGCATCGAGGTGCACAACCGTACGCGCGGGAGCGAGCCGGTTCATGCTCCGCCGTGTCGAATACAGAGGCATGTCGAAGCTCGACCCGTTGTACGTAACGACAGCCTGCGCGTCGTGGAATTCGTTTTCGATGCATGCCAGGAAATCTGGTTCGTACGGGTAGTCTTCCATGAAAAACTGGCGCACCGTGAAGCGCGAACCTTCGTCGTACCTGCCTATGGCGGCCAGGAAAGCCACCGTCCCCGTGCCCCCGGAAAGTCCTGTGGTCTCCAGGTCAAAGAAAGCCACCGAGCGTGCATGCACAGGGTCCGCTGGCAGGGTACGTGAAAATATCCTGGGAGAGATGTCCCGCTCCACAAATGATGCCGGGAGCGAAAATTCGATGCGCCGCTTTAGTACGCCCTCGGCCACCGCGACCCACGCATCACCGAAGGGAGTTGGCCCAGCACCGCCAAGCTTTGGTAGCCCATCAGCCGGAGTCGTCGGGGCGGCGTTCGCCTCGGCGTGCGCATCCCTTATCCTGGCCAGCCTTTGCCGGAGATTCCCGGACACGCTGTCAAACAGCCTTCCCGGCGACGTTATCGACGACGCGCAGTGCAGCCATGCAGGCGTGCATCAAACTGGCGACGCCCGCCTTCCTCCCGGAAACCGTCGCGAACGACTCCTCGGCGACGCCGATGCACGCGGGGCAACCATCGCCGCAATCGCAAGCGTCGATGCGCTCGGCCGAGGCTTCCAGGCAGCCGGCGAGGGAAATGGAAAGCGCCTCCACAAGCCCCGTACCGCCTGGGTACCTGTCCCATAGATACATTGCCGGCACCATGAAGTGATCATCGCGCACGCGCCAGGTCGAGCCGAGATCCGACCTGTCGCAAAGCAATTCTATCGGCGCCATCGACCTGACGATTGCGCAAAACGCCGAAAGGACGGCGGCTCGTTCCATCTCGCCCATCCGGGCCAACAAGGATCCCGGCCCGCCCGCAGGGGGAAACAGGATCGCGAGCGACCGTGTCTGAAGCTCCTCCGGCGGCAGGAATATCTCTCCATACCCGATATTCTCATTGGTATGGAAGCGTAGTTTCTTGAATTTTTCCGCGCTCGAGCGGACAAGCAGATCGCCCACGACCACGGGCAACTCGTCGACGCCCAGGCGTTCGTCCTCGCTCAGTATCTTCACGTCGTTCTTGACTATCGAATCGGTGTAATAATTGGTTTCCCGTTCCTCGACAAGGCACTGCCGGTTCTCTATGTCCAGGCGAGTGACTATATACTGCCGGCCGAGGTGTATATACACGGCATCTTCGAATACGAGCTCCTTCGCGCTCGGCCGGTCCATCTCACCTATCACCTCGTTGCGGCCGGCGGTCGTATTAATTATTACCACGTTGTCCGACGTTGCGGAACGTAGTGATATTTTCTCCGCCGGGTAGCCGGATTCGGACCAGTACCAGCGGCCCTTCGTGTTCCTGACGGTCCCTTCCTCGGCGAGGAATGCCAAGGCTCCGGGCAGGTCGGGACCGAAGCGTTCGCCGTCGGCGAAAGGCAACTCGAAGCAGGCACATTTCACATGATCCGCGTACACGTACGGATTGTCGGGGTCTATCCTCGCGTGCTCTGATGGCGTCCCGAACAATCGCTCTGGGTGCGTGACCATGTACTGGTCTATCGCCGCGGCCGAGGCGACGTACACGGCCATCGAGGCACCTTTCCTCCTGCCCGCCCTGCCCGCCTGCTGCCAAAACGAAGCGAGGCTCCCGGGCCATCCCGATATCACCGCCGCGTCGAGGCCACCTATGTCGATTCCCAACTCGAGCGCGTTCGTCGACACCACACCGTTGACGGTACCATCCCTCAGGCCTTTTTCAATGCGCCGGCGCTCGCTGGGCAGCAACCCCGAGCGGTACGGCTCCACGCGTATGCCGGCATTGTCGGTGAAGGGATTCTTGAAACGGCTGTTCAGGTACGATGCGAGGATCTCGACTTTCAGCCTCGAACGCGCAAACAGGATCGTCCTCGTCCCACCCGACAGGAAATGGGCGGCTATGGCCATCGATTCATCGGCGGAGCTTTTCCGTATACCCTGTACCGCATCGACAATCGGCGGATTGTACAGCGCGACGTCCTTGGGAGCCCGTGGCGCGCCATTTTCAGTAATGGCCGTCACCTTCCTCCCGATGAGCGCCTCCGCCAATTCCGCGGGGTTGCCGATAGTCGCGGAACACAGGATGAATTGCGGAGCCGAGCCATAGTGCCCTGCTATTCGTACCAGGCGGCGTATCACGTTCGCGACATGGCTACCGAAAATACCGCGATAAGAGTGCATCTCGTCGATGACTATATACTTGAGGCCGGCGAAGAATTTGATCCACTTCGCATGGTTCGGCATGACTCCCGAGTGGAGCATATCGGGATTGCTTATGACTATACGCGCGGATTCCCGGGCCATCTTCCTCGTGGCTTGCGGCGTATCGCCATCGTAGGTGGCTGCCTGGATGGGTAGCGATCCTGCCAGGATCAACGCATTCAACTCGGCTTGCTGGTCCTGGGAGAGCGCCTTTGTCGGGAAAAGGTACAGGGCGCGGGCATCGGGCTCGTCAAGCAAAGCCTGCGCGACGGGCAGGTTGTAACATAGCGTCTTGCCGCTCGCCGTAGGAGTAACGAGCACGATATCCTTCCCTGTCGAGGAAAGATCCCATGACAATCTCTGGTGTCTGTACAATCTCTCTATCCCACGGCCCTTCAAGGCTTCGATGATGCGGGCATCAAGGCCATGAGGAAACTCGGCCCATTCCGCCTGTGCCGCGGGAACCCGCCTCACACAGGCGACGTTCGAGGAGAACTCCGGGCACGAGAGGAAATTTTCGAAGCTGTCTCTGGCATACTGGTCGTTCATGGCTATACTATGATACGTCAAACGCAACGATTGGTAAATCCGGTTTTTTGGTTACATGCTATACTTGATATGACCAAAGGCGCGCATCGGGAGGTGACTATGAACAAGGTGCTTTCAATAGTCTTGGGTGGCGGCAAGGGTACCAGGCTGTATCCGCTCACCAAGGACAGGGCCAAACCCGCGGTACCATTCGGAGGAAGATACCGTATCGTCGACATCCCGATTTCAAACTGCATAAATTCTGGATTCAAGCAGATTTACATCCTCACGCAATTCAATTCGGCTTCCCTCCATCTCCATATAGCCAAGACGTATATATTTGACACCTTTTCGGATGGTTTTGCCGAAGTGTTGGCGGCCGAGCAAACCCTGACGCATTCCGGCTGGTATGAAGGCACGGCTGACGCGGTAAGGAAGAACCTTGTCCACTTCCGGACGCAGAATCCAACCCATTACCTCATTGTCTCAGGCGACCAACTCTATAGGATGGATCTTGCCGACATGTTCCAAAAGCACGTTGAATCAGGGTGCAAGCTGACAATAGCCTCTACTACTGTCAACCGGGAAGATGCCAGCGCGTTCGGCATCATGAAAGTGGATTCCAAAAGCCGTATCATAGAATTCCAGGAAAAACCAGGTCCAGTCAAGGACATTTCTGATTACAAGCTACCCGCCGAATTGAAGCGCGACAGGCGGGGATCGAAGGATTATCTGGCTTCGATGGGTATATATATTTTCGACGCCGACCTTATGGAACAAGCGTTGGCCAACGACATGAACGACTTCGGCAAGGAGATAATTCCCTCCATACTCAAAAGCCACGGGATCAATTCGTATATTTTCGAGGGGTACTGGGAAGACATCGGCACGGTCAAGAGTTTCTACGAGGCCAATCTCAACCTGACTGCCATAGCCCCCGAGTTCAATTTCTATGACGAAACCAGCCCGATCTATACCCATCGTCGCAACCTGCCGGCTTCAAAAATAAACTACAGCACAATGAACCTGGCGATCACTTCTGAGGGCTGCATAATCACGAACGCTTCCATATCGAATTCAATTGTCGGCATCCGTACGATAATCGAATCGGGAGCCAACTTCGATGGCGTCGTATGCATGGGAGCGGACCATTACGAGACTGAAACCCAGAAAGCCCAGAATGCCGCGAATGGCGTTCCGAATATTGGAATCGGGGGAGGCTCAATCATCAGAGGCGCAATCATCGACAAGAATGCGAGGATAGGCGCTGACTGCAGGATAGGGATAGATCCCCGCGATCGGCAGGACGGCGAATACGGTTCGTATTACATAGTCGATGGCGTCATCGTGATACCGAAGAACGCAGTGATTAATCCAGGTACTATAATTTGATCAATGCAACCGTCGGGTTGCATTGATTACAGTTCTTCCGCTCCGATATCGGGTTTGCGGATACCTCGTGCCGATGGACGCGGCGCGCCGAACAGGTCGGTCTTCGACGCCCAAGGATTTTCGGCCCCGCCATCGACGCACGCCGATGCCTTGGACAGTCGACGCAAGCCCTTTATCTGCCCTGAGAAAGTATTTGAAGGCTCCTCTATAAAATTATTATAACCCGTCAGGGCAAATTCATTGAGGACCGCCATCGTGGTCGCATCCCGGGAGCCGTCCAGCAATTTCGAGAAGCCCCAAAGGCAATTCGCCGTGATCGAGCCGGGGTTTGGAAGCGTCGTCGACAGAACAAACGTGGAGACAGCACCGGAAAAATTCGCGATTGTGTTGTCTACGGAAAAAATCGATTCCGTCGAATTGATAAGGGTTGAACGGGGAGCCTCGACGAGCGCAGTAAGGTGGGCTGCGTGTACGGCAGACTCATTGCCCGCTCCGATCAGCTCCACGGTTCCATTCCAGACTATATCTATATAACTGGCAGAAAGCGTCATCCTGGAATCATCGTTGTTGAACAGGCGGCATGACGAGGTTCCCCCGCGGACTTTAAGGAAAGAGCTGTCCATCGAAACCCTGGATCCCGCGGCTGTGATACCGGAAATGGCATAATCAGGGGCTACATCGAGCCTGAGGTTTGAGATTGAAGCGCTGGCGCCTATGACGCGGATAGCGTCAAGAAGCCGGACCGAGTTTGTGCATGTCAGCATCAAACCATCGATGTCCAGCGCGGCATTATGGATTTCTATACCACGCCCTGTCATCGTCTTGCCCAAGGATATCGAGGACCGCGCAATCGAGATATCCGCGCCGGTCGAACTTATAGCGGTCAACTCCATACCGCCGGTCAATTGCACATGGATATCGTTCAAGCGCAACGTCCCGCCAAAACCTTTTATCAAGCCGCTTGATCCTGACCCGGAAAATACGATCCCGAGATTCGAGATAGACAGCTCGCCTTCCTCGAGGACAATCGCATACATGCCGGAAGTCGAGAGTGCGTCTATCGTCACGATCGGCTGGCTGGCAGGTGATTCACGCCATTCCCGGTCAAATCCTCCCTGTATTTCGAGTGACCCGCGTATTTTCACTGCCCGGCGCAAGGGTACCGTCCCCCTTGCATAGACGTACCGTTTTCCCCGTGCCTGCGCTGATTCTATCGCTTCGTCGAGCGTCTGGAACGGATCTTCCGGCGAGCCCGAAGCGCCGTTGCGCCCATCCTGATCAACGTACACCGAGGAGCGGTCGACAAGGATCTCCATGGCTTGCATCTCGGCCGAACGATTCCCGAATTCGTCCTCCGCGAAAGCACGAACCTTATAGTATTTCCGTCCTTCATCTTCGCGTCCGATCGTCAGGGAACCTGCAAACGCGACAAACTGGCCGTTTCCATCCTCCGAAACCGAAACAAACACCTTGCCTTGATTCGGCTTGAAAGAGAGCGCCGAATCTGGCGAACCATAGCCATCGCCGGCTTTCACCACTTGCGGCGTAGGTGGAGCCTCCCTGTCGACAACGAACGACAGAAAGCGTTCCGTGGGCATTCCGGCTGCGGCGCCGCCGTCCAGCATTCGCAGGCGGTATGTCGTAACTTCGCCCGCCCTGCCTTCACAGCTCAATCCAGATATTCCGATCACAGCACTTTCCCGGGTAATCGCCGGAGGTTCCGTAGTATCGGTAGTCAGTTCGTACCTGACATCGTCCAAGCCAGGCGTCTTGATGACTATTGTGCCGCCATACGTCCCTCCGTACTCAACGCCGCTCACGTCAGGAGGGGATGCGTGCATGAGCGCCGGTAATTCCAGGACGGCGACAGGAGATTTCGTTCCATCGGGGGCGACGCAATAGTAGTGCACACTCTGGGAAGAGCTTGCCAATTGACGTAGTATCGGAATCCTGTAGGGCGAATAGTCGGATCCAGAGAAGGCAACGAAGGTTTCGAGTGGGCTCGCAGGCCATTCTATCAGGGCCGTGTTTCCCAGAATTTCAATTCTGGGCTCTATCAAGGCTACCTGCATTGGCAAGGCAGCCTCGTCGGGGAATTCCGGTTTGAAAGTCAATGGTCTGGAAGCGACCCGCAGTATTCCATCCGACATATACCCGTAGAAAATGACGAAGCCGCCTTCGTATCCCCAAGGGAAGGGAATCACGCACTCGGCGATATTCTGCACGGCAGGTAGTTCTATGTAGGAATGCAGCCTGTCTGATTCAGTCCCCGGATTGATCGCCACGAAAGGCCTTGTCCCGGCCGGTATCCGGAGAGTCACCCTGAGCGCCCCCGACAAATCGGTCATCTCTGCGTGGATTCCGGCAGGCTCGGGCTCGAGCATTATCCGCGTATCCCCGGAAGAGCCGACAAAAGGCGTGGAGGGTGTGGTACCCGAGGGGAAAAGGCGCCAGATTCCTGCCACGACGCTTGATGCATTGCCGACCTCATCAAGCGCGTACGCCGCTGCCTTTATGACCCGCGTCGAATCCTTGGGCGAATCGAACAAGCGTATGTCCCCGGTATGTATGCGTTTGAACACATCGTCGTCCACACTCAGGAACAGGCTATTTCCGCCGTCAAGCTCGAGGCTCAGCGCGGCGCCACTATCCCCGGAGGCAGGCCTGAAGCTTGGAGGCGGTGGAGGCCTCTTGTCTATTGTGTAGTGGAACTTCGCGGGATTCGAGCCATCTGCCTGCTTGAACTCGATTGCATAACGGCGTTCCTCGCCAGGGAACGATGACAATTGCAGTGCCCGATCGAAGGGATACCACCTTCCTTGATCATCGAACCGGTATTCCAGCAAGATGACAGTTCCCGACGCGTCTGGCGATAACAAGACAGCGTCGCGGTACACTCCCGGTGGCACTCCAAGCACCCCCGGAACCAGGGAACGGGTTGCCAAAGCATCTGTCGGCTGGGCGATGCAGACCACGGGCGAACAGAATACGGCACCGCACAATGCAAGCGCCAGTTTTTTCGAACGATTGTGATTGATCATCAGCTCTTGAGCACGGAGAGGATCTCAAGAAGTTCTGGATCCTCCGGATAATAATGTTCCTTGAGCTCTTCTTCGCTTAAACCGACAAGCTCATGGCTCATATAGTGAATCCAACGGTCGTCTTCCTTGGTTTTCACATCGTGCAGACGGCACCAATAATCGGGTTTGATCGCGGGTTGCTCGCCGCGGTATGCGACAATCTTGTAATCGTGCACCGCGATCTTGAGGTCACGGCGGGGGATTCCCTTCTCCAGGATGATGCTCGCCAGATGATGTATGGTCCTGCCCGTATCATAAATATCGTCAACGAGGAGTACCTTGTCGCCGTTTCGCAGGAACTCCGGGCTGTAGGTCCATCCGTCAACCCGGACACGATCCTGCTGATGGACATCAAGATAGGAACGGGCGACCACTGCGGCGTAAAAAACCGGCCTTGAGTCCCCCCGCACGGCCTTGAAGTATTCCGACATCACGTTGCCCAAGTACGCGCCACCCCGGAGCGACACATAGATGACATCCGGAATGAAGCCTTCGAGGTGGATCCGATGAGCAAGCTTAAGCGCGTTGTTGCGCACTTGATTATACGAAATAAATTCCTTGCCCATCGGAACCTCGCTCCATACTCGACTCTGTCCTCAACTTTATCATCACTTGCGCACGAGCGCAAGCGTGGTCAAGGTTTGCCCCTCCCTGGCAAGGGTGAAGCGAATGCTTTTTACCTTGGGATCATTGAGGGAGAGGTAGAAATCGGCAACGTCCTTTACCGGTTTATCGTTCATCTCCTGGACAATATCCCCATTTTTTATGCCAAGCGTCGCGGCGGGGCTCTTGGCAATTACACTAGTTACCATTATCCCATTGATGCCGGCGGGGAGCTTGCGCGCCTGCATGAGATCGGCATCCAGGCTGGTGACTTCAAGCCCGGGCCAAAGCGTGGAATAATCCGCGGCGCTCATTTCCTTGCGTTCAGAGATTGTCACGTTCAGGCTGATGGGCTTGCCCGAGCGTATCACCTTGAAATCAGATTTCGATCCGACGGGCAGGTCGCCGACTATCCTTACCAACTGGTCAATCGAAGCCACCGATCTGCCATCGATAGAGGTTACGAAATCGCCCGGTTTGATTCCGCCCTTGGCCGCGGGCCCGTCGTTGAAAACGTGGCCGACGAATGCGCCGCGGTTGTCGGTGATTCCAAGCTCGCTCAAGCTGGATTTCGGCGCCGCCGACAACAAGACCCCGAGCCAGCCATACCGTACAGTGCCGTCGGAAATCAGGTCATCGATTACCCGTACCGCATTGTTGATAGGTATCGAGAAGCCCAAACCGATGCTGCCGCCGGTATTCGATGCTATCCAGGTGTTTATGCCTATCACCTCGCCGTCGATATTCGCCAGAGCGCCTCCCGAATTGCCCCTGTTGATGGCCGCGTCGGTCTGAATGAAGTCGCTTATGTTGCCGTCCGGACCATTGTTGCGCCCTATAGCGCTGACGATACCGGCAGTCACCGAAGAGAACAAGCCAAAGGGACTGCCGATGGCGATTGCCCAGTCGCCCACTTCCATTGCAGAGGAATCACCGAGAACCGCCGGTCTTATATCAGAATCGCCGCTCTCAAAGGTGACCACCGCCAGGTCCCGTCTTGTATCGGTCCCTACAACTTCTGCCTTGTATTCGCGCTCGTCGAACAATTTTACGGTAATTTCCTTGGCCCCTGTCACGACATGGTTATTTGTCAGGACGTATACTTTTTTACCCGATTTTCTGACGATTATTCCAGAACCAAGACCGCGTTCCTCAAATTCCTTGGGCACGCTTTTCTCGTCCGGAGCCTGATTCGGATCCCCGAAGAAAAAGCGCCAGGGGAATTGTTCGGTCGGCGTTTCCGTGGATGTGCCTACGACGTCAAGTTCAACCACCGAGGGCAGTACTGTCTGCGCTACGTGGTTGAAGGCTGATTGTATTGCCTTGGCCTGTGAAATTGACTGCGCCGCGGACTCGGACACCGGAGCGCTCTCGGCGTGCGCGATTGCGCTACCATCGGATGCGGGAGCCTTGGCCAGGATCACGAATGCAGCCGTAAAGCCTACCATGATGCCTACAAGTACAAGGTTGATGAAAAAGAATTTCCTTGAAAATAGTTTCCGTGTCAACGACATGGCAAAATCCTCCGTACATGCGAAATATTTGCAGTTGAAGAATCAATCTTCGTTATACAGAAATATAACGATAAAACGGGTAATTGGTTACGCATTGGAACGCGGGCTCGATCACCAGGAGGTGAGAACCTCGCCTCCATCGGCTGTCACTACAACTGTATGCTCGAAATGCGCCGATCGCGAATGATCCCTGGTAACGACGGTCCAACCATCGTCCATGTCGATCGTCCCATCACCCCCCGCATTAATCATCGGTTCTATAGCAAGCACCATACCCGGGACCATACGCGGGTTCGGACCCGAGCTCACATAATTCGGCACCTGGGGATCTTCATGCGGCGAAAACCCGACACCATGCCCGCAGTATTGCCTGACTACGCCGAAGCCATGGGCTTTGGCATGCGAGAATACGGCCCGTGAAATATCGTGGATCCGTGCACCGGGCTTGACGACCGCTATCGCACGTTGCAGGCATTCCTTGGTTACCCTCATAAGGCGTTCCGTTTCGGGGTCCACCGGAGGGATGGCGACGCTGAACGCCGCATCGCTGAAATAACCCTCCAACTCTATCCCGCAATCAATGCCGACAATATCGCCGGGTTTCAGTACGCGCTTGCCGGGAATGCCGTGTATCACTTCCTCGTTTGTCGATATACACAGCGTCGCGGGGAAGGGATTGTCGCTATCGCCATAGCCGAGGAACGCCGGCACGCCGCCTTGGCCGCGTATCCATTTTTCCGCGAAGGCATCTATCTCCCCGGTCGTCGTTCCGGCGACGATTCGAGGGCGTATTTCGGCATACAATCGCGACAACATCGCGCACGAAGCCCTGATACCTTCGATTTGCGCATTGTTCTTCAGCCTGATCATCGACAAACCTTTCCGGGCCACGACACCCTGGCGTAACCGAAGGAGCCCAAGCCGCAATCCTTCATCGAGGAATGTCCAGGCGCTCGAGTCGCGACCTGGCTATCCTGGATTCAGGATCCGCGTTGAGGGCCGCCGCATACGCGTCACGCGCCTCTCCCAACGCGCCCATCGCGTATTCCGCATCCCCGAGCAGTATGAAAGCCTTTGATTTGCTCTCTCCGTTTTCAGCCATACCGGCGGCGACGAACGCGGCTTCCTTGGCTTGGCCTGGATTGTCCGCAGCGAGTTCCAGCATAGCGATATCAATGATGCCGGCATAGCCTGCGAGCTCGGGGGCATACGTCCGGATAGCAAAAGCCGCGCCGGCGGGATCTCCGTCCAGGGCTTTCAGGATGGCGCGCCAGAACCACATTCGGGGAGTTGTTTGGCTTCGGCGTTCGAGTCCTGCCAGCATCTGCCTGAAATCACTCCAGGAACCCGAATATGCGAGCATTTCAAGCGCGATATCCGCGATGTTGCCCGAATCCGGATACGACGCGCCGCTTTCATACGCCATGGGTACTACTAGATCGAGAGGAGCTATCCTGAGGCGTGCCGCGGCGCTCTCTGCATCGTCTCCGGATATCAAGGCCGTGGCCTCCGCTATCTTGCCCTGCCCGTACAACCACCGTGCCCGTTCGACCGCCGCGCCGGAGGAATGCGGGAATCTGTTTTTCATGGCATTGTACAAGCGATCAATCATCTCTTCAGGAGAAGACGCCAATTCCCAGGAACCTTCGAGCGGCACATGCGGCCAACCCCGCTCCACCCGCGCATCGGGATGGACGCTTTGCCTGGCCAAGGCGGCATAGGGTTTCCAGGACCAGTCCGGGAATCGTTCAAGCAGTGTCGCGTATAGAAATGCCGCGACGGCTTCCCCTCCGAGCAAATACGCCGAATCGGCACAGACGGCGAGTTCCAACGGGTCGGATGGCTCTGGAATCCTGTCGGCAAGCACCGAATGCATGCCCGCATCCCACAGCAACTTGTAGGGCATCGCATAGCCCTTGTTTTCGGCATCGGCGAGCAAAAGCGTGGCAGTGCCCCTATCATCGGCAAGCATCGCGTCGAGCGCGGCGCTCAGCATCCATCTGATGTCGCCCGTCACATCAGTACAGAGCACCGCCCTCTCCATCGAAATCGCGGGGGCATAGCCGGCCTTGAAGCAACGTACCAGAAGCTCGGCGTACAAGGCGGCATTCTCGCGCGTATCGATCGTGCCGTCGAACAATGCCAGGGCTTCCATGCAAGAGCCTTCTTCGATGAACGCATCGACAAGCGCCATGATGACAGGACCCGAGACGACCCCCGTAGAAAGGATCGCTCGCGCGGTTTCGGCATACACCACGGAATCCCTGCTTGAGGCTCTTTTTAAAATTCGAAGTCGGTCATCGGTATTGTCGGCGAGCCTCGCGGCCTTGATGTACAAATCGTCTCTGGCAGATCCTGGCGAGGAATCGATGCGGGCGAGCAAACCTTCAAAGGAACCTTTGGCGCCGGTACAGGCCAATAGAAGCGAAGCCGCGAATATAATGCTGACGAAGCGGCGAACCGGCCGTCCCGTCAACGATTGGCTTCTAGCTCTTTCCATACGGCATCCAGAACACCGTTGATGAAACGGTAGGAATCTTCCGCGCCATATTCCTTGGCGATTTCGATGGCCTCGTCTATCGTGATACGCGCGGCGATTTCCGTTTGAAACAACAGGGAGTAGACCGCTGTTCTGAGAATCGCAAGATCAACTTTCTTGAGGCGTTCGAAGGTCCAGTGCTCCAGGTGAGATCTGATAGACGAATCCACCGTCTCCAAATTCTCCATAGTTCCGGAAACGATGAGTCGCGCGAATACGTTCAAGCCCTCATCCGATATCGCGGAACTCTCCTCGCTCAACCATGAGAAGTCAAGGAGCTCTTCCAACGGCATTGCGGAGGCATCCCATGCATAAAGAGCCTGGAATGCAAGAATTCTTGCTTTTCGTCTTGATGCCATGTCAGGGAGCGCCGATTATCTTTATTTCTGCCTGGCTTCGCAACTTCTTGAACAATTCGGTAAAAGTTTTTTGGAGGAATTCGGATTCGCGCTGCTTGGCAATCAGCTGGGCGATATAATCCTGCACCGTTCCGGTTTGCCCCAATTGATACGGATCCGACAGCTCGAGCTGTTTTTGGGGAAAGAACTCAAGACGCCTCACGATCCACCATCCAGCCTCGGTTTCGAATGCGATGGAATTTGTACCGTCCTTCATCGAGAAGACCATGTCGTAGAATGCCTTTCCAAACCGTTTGATAAATACTTCGCTGCGTTCGAAGTAGATGGCTTCCTTATTGGCGGCATACCCGCTCTCCTGGGATTTCAGCCGGATCACGTCGAAGGATTCGCCTTTCGCAAGACGATCTGACAAGTCTTTGATGATTTCTGCGCCTTTGATCCGCTCG